>JAGBQS010000202.1 GCA_017632695.1 Bacteroidales bacterium | reverse complement strand
TCACAATGACCGGTATGCCCAGACCGCCCTTCTTGATGATGGCGCCCAGCGAGGCTCCGATGAAGAAGAAGATGAGGCATCCGATGGAAAGCGTGAACTTCTTGTGGATCTCAATCTCGTGGAGCGAACGCTCCTTGTTTTCCTTTTTCTGCAGGTCGTTGCGCGAATCGAAGCTGCGCACCACCGATTTGCTGCGTTTCTCGGCTTCGCGGCAGATCTGTACCATCTGCTGGGTCTGGAGCGAAGCATAGATGGAATCGAGGTTCACAGGGGCGGTTTTGGAAACAGCCACCTGTTCGAAGAAGGCCGTATCGCGACGCTTGTCCTCGCGTACGTTGCTGAAGTAGGTGCGCTGTACCAGCTGCCGGCTGTACACGTTGTTGACCGAGTCGATGCGCTCGTCCAGACTGTCCACCGAAGCAATCAGCTGTTCCAGGTTCTTGCCTACGTGGCGCGAGGAAATCATCGACTCGTCCGTGCGCTGCAGGTCGTTGTTGTACGGAATATAAACCTCCTTGACCTGGAAACTTTCCCTGCGGTACTGCGGATGCTTGTCGCTGCGGCGCTGCCGGTTGTTGGCCTTGAAGGTTCCCACCTGTTCGCCCTGCCAGAGGGTCAGTTTCATGTGGTTGCCGTCGGGCGTGCCCTGCAGACGTGCCGAGTCGGCTACCGTAACCGTAGCATCCTCGATGTTCTGTCCGGAAAAGATATAGATGGTCACATCCTGCAGCAGACCGGTCTTCGGATTCTTGTCGCGCACATAGATGTTATAGGTGTCGCCGGATCCCGTATCCATCTTATAGAATGTTCCTTCGGGAATCTCCAGTTCCGGCGATTTGTTCTTGATGCCGAACAGCAGGCTGTACATTTTCGTGTTCGCTTTCGGCATCACGTCGTTCTGGAAGAAGAAGGCTCCGATGGCCAGCGCGGTCACAAAGATGATGAGCGGGCGCATGATCTTCAGCAGCGAAATGCCCGACGCCTTCATGGCCAGCAGTTCGAGCGAATCGCCCAGATTGCCGAAGGTCATCAGTGAGGCCAGCAGCACCGCCAGCGGAAGAGCCATCGGCAGGAAGCTCATCGAAGCATAGAAGAAGAGTTCGGCGATGACCCCGATGCTCAGACCCTTGCCCACGATCTCATCCACCTGACGCCACAGGAACTGCATCATAAAGATAAAGATGCAGATTGCGAACGTCATGAGGAAGACCGGCAGGAAGGTCTGCAACATGAAGGTGTATATACGCTTGATTCTCATGCTTTGCGAACTCGTCTTCTATTACGGGAGAATGCAGGGTTATTCTACCAGCAGCAGGTCGGCGCCTTCCAGGACGTTGTCGCCCTTCTGGACATAGACGGCCTTCACAACACCGTCCTTGCCGCAGTTGATGTTGTTCTCCATCTTCATAGCCTCGAGCACTACGGCAACGTCGCCGGCTTTTACGCTCTGGCCTACGGTTACCATAACGTTCAGAACCGTACCCGGAAGCGGCGACTTGGTAGCGCCGGGAGCTCCGGCAGCAGGAGCCGGCGATGCGGCAGCGGCAGGTTTGGTAGCATTGGCGGCAGGAGCTGCAGGACGGGCAATGGCAGGCTTCGGCTTTTCGGCCTTCGGAGCCTCTGCCAGTTCCACCTGATAAGGGTGTCCGTTCACCTCTACCTCTACGTTCTGTCCGTTCACATCTTTTACGGCAACCTCATAATCGTTGCCGTTGACTTTCATCTTATACGTTTTCATTTCGTCGAATTCAAATTTAGAACTTTCGCAGCGGACTGCGTTTCTGGTTGTTGCCTGCACCCGTCCAGGCCGAAGCTTCGGGAACAAGGGTCAGCACGTCGCTCTCGCTGTCGTGCATGCCGTCCTCGTTCAGGAAAAGCGCTACGCCGATGGCAGCCATCAGCTCCTCGTCGTTCACCTCTTCGCCCGTTTCGGCATCCACAACCTTTTCGATCTCGTTGCCCTTATTGTCCTTCTCTTTCCGGACCGTTGTCCGACGGCTGCGCTTCTCGGTCAGCGTCTCGAGCTGTTTCTGGCGATGGAACAGTTTCTTTACGTACAGCATCAGGGCAGCCACACCGCCGTAGGCATACTTGAAACAGAGGAACAATATCAGCAAAGCCACGAACACGACGCCCATCGAAATCACGGCCATGATCCAGCCGAAGGGATCGTGCTCAAGGAAGACGTCAGCATTGCTGGCCGGCATCTGTCCGACGCTGGCAAGCAATACCGATATGATAAATAGTTTCTTCATTGAAAACAGTTTTAAGAGGTTACAGAGGCAGGTTGTCATGCTTCTTGGCCGGATTCTCCACGCGCTTGTTGTGCAGCTTCTCAAGGGCACGTATTACGCGGAAGCGGGTGTTGCGAGGCTCAATCACATCGTCGATGTAACCCTTGTGGGCAGCATCGTACGGGTTGCAGAACAGATCCTCGTACTCCTTCTTCTTCTCGGCCACGATGGCAGCCTTCTCTTCGGCAGTCTCGGCAGCCTTCAGTTCCTTGCCATACAGCACTTCGACGGCTCCGCCGGAACCCATGACGGCAATTTCGGCCGATGGCCAGGCGTAGTTGATGTCGCCGCGCAGCTGCTTGCAGCTCATCACGATGTGCGAACCGCCGTACGACTTGCGCAGCGTAACCGTAACCTTCGGAACCGTGCTCTCGCCGTAGGCATACAGCAGCTTGGCACCGTGGTCGATGACGCCGTTGTACTCCTGACCCGTGCCGGGCAGGAAGCCTGGAACGTCCACGAGGGTAACCAGCGGGATGTTGAAGGCATCGCAGAAGCGGACAAAACGGGCTGCCTTGCGGCTGGCGTTGCTGTCCAGACAGCCTGCCATAACCTTCGGCTGGTTGGCTACAACACCCACGCTCTGGCCGTTCATGCGGGCAAAGCCAACAATGATGTTCTTGGCCCAGTTGGCATGTACCTCGAAGAACTCGCCGCCGTCCACGATGGCAGCAATCACCTCGTACATGTCGTAGGCCTGGTTAGCGCTTTCAGGAATAATCTCGTTCAGCAGATCTTCCTTACGGTCGACGGCATCGGTACACTCCACACGCGGAGCCTCTTCCATGTTGTTCTGCGGCAGGTAGCTCAGCAGCGTCCGAACCATTGTGATGGCTTCTTCCTCGTTCTCGGCAGCAAAGTGGGCTACGCCCGACTTCGAGCTGTGAACGGTGGCACAGCCCAGCGATTCCTGATCCACAACCTCGCCCAGCACTTCCTTCACCACCTTCGGACCCGTGAGGAACATGTAGCTCGAGTTCTTCACCATCATCACGAAGTCGGTCAGCGCAGGACTGTAAACCGATCCGCCGGCACAGGGACCCATGATGACGCTGATCTGCGGAATCACGCCCGAAGCCAGGATGTTACGCTCGAAGATCTCGCCGAAGCCGGCCATCGAGGCAATGCCTTCCTGAATACGTGCGCCGCCCGAATCGTTCAGACCGATAACCGGAGCACCCACACGCATGGCCATATCCATGATCTTGCAGATCTTTTCGGCCATCGTAACGCTCAGCGAGCCGCCCGAAACGGTGAAGTCCTGGGCAAAGAGAAATACAAGACGTCCGCCGATGGTGGCCGAACCCGTTACTACGCCATCGCCGAAAGGATGGCTCTTATCGGTACCGAAGTTGGTACAGCGGTGAATGAGGAACATGTCGTATTCCTCGAACGAACCCGGATCCACCAGGGCCTCGATGCGCTCGCGGGCAGTCATCTTGCCCTTGGCATGCTGGGCTTCGATGCGCTTCTCGCCGCCACCCATGCGGGCGGTTTCGCGGTTCTTGATCAGTTCCTGTATTTTCTGCAATTGTACTGACATACTATTCTTTTTTAGTTCGTTAATTAACTGGTGCGCAGATTAGATAGGTTCGCGCACACGGGAAACCGGTTCGGGCGGGATTATTCCTCGTCCTCCTCCTTGATGTTGGTGAAGACGTTGGTTACGTCGTCATCCTCATCGAACTTGTCGAGCAGCTTCTGCAAAGTGGCACGCTGCTCCTCGTCAACAGCCTTGGTGTCGTTCGGAATGCGTACGAACTCGGCATTTACAATCTCGTAGCCGTTGCTCTCGAAGTACTGCTGCATCTGAGCGTATGCCTCGTACTCGCCGTAAGCGGTGATGGTGTTCTCCTCCTCGTCGAAGTAAACCTCATCCACACCGAAGTCGATCAGCTCCAGCTCGAGTTCCTCCATATCGACGCCCTCCTTGGCCTTTACGGTATATACGGCCTTGCGCGAGAACAGGAAGCTCAGCGAACCGGTTGTACCCAGCGTACCGCCGAACTTGGTGAAGTAGGAACGTACGTTGGCAACGGTACGGGTGTTGTTATCGGTAGCGGTTTCAACTACGATGGCGATACCGAACGGGCCGTATCCTTCGTAAGTGATCTCCTTGTAATCGCCTCCACCGGCTTCGCTGCCCTTCTTGATGGCGCGGTCGATGGTGTCCTTAGGCATACTGGCCGACTTGGCGCTGGCAATCAGGGTACGCAGACGGCTGTTGTTGTCAGGATCCGGACCTGAGGCCTTTACGCACATGGTGATTTCCTTACTGAGTTTCGAGAACATCTTGCTGTTCTTGCTGTTGCGAGCCATAATACGGGCTTTACGGTATTCAAATGCTCTTCCCATAATAATTCAATTTTCTTATTTTTTATTTCAATTTTACAATGATGATTTCCAAAAAATGTTGTCCGGCTGCGGCCGGCTTAGCGCAGGGTAGCGCCCAGCTTGCTTTCGAAGGCCTTCACGAACTTCTGCATCAGGTTGTCGATCTGTTTGTCCACAAGCGTCTTCTCGGTGTCCTGAATGATGAGCGAGATGGCGTACGACTTCTTGCCCTGCGGCAGGTTCTTGCCCTCGTAAACGTCAAAGAGGTTCACGCTGCGCAGCAGACGCCGGTCGGTGTCGTAGGCAACCTTCTCGATGTCGGCAAAGCGAACCGAGTTGTCAACCAGCAGCGCCAGGTCGCGTTTCACAGGCGGGAACTTCGAGATCTCCTCCTGCTGCACCTTCACCTTGGCTGTTTCCTTCATGAGCACCTTCCAGTCCATGTCGGCATAGTATACTTCCTGCTCGATGTCGAACTTCTTCAGGATCTTGTTCGATACGATACCGAGCGTAGCCAGTACCTTGCCGTTGGCCGAAGCGATTTCCAGACCCACGGCGAAGATGTCGTTGTTGAACTGACGCTGGCGCAGGTTGGCCGAAAGACCCAGACGGCGCAGGATGTTCAGCACGGCAGCCTTCAGCTCGAATACCGAAGCCTTCTGGTCGGCATGAGCCCACGAGTTGCTGGCGCGGTTGCCGGTCAGCCACAGGGCCAGATGCTGCTCCTCGCGGTAGCCGGCCAGAGCGCGGCCTTCCTGCTGCACCTCAAGCGATGTCTTCTGTCCGCTGGCAACCTCACTGTTGATGGCTTCCTGTTTCTCGGCATTGTAGAACTGTGTATTGCCGAACTCGTAGAAGCGGAGGTTGGCGTTCTTGAAGTTGATGTTGCGGATAATGCTCTGCAAGCCGCCGAAGAGGAGCGTCTGACGCAATACGTTCAGGTCGCCCGACAGCGGGTTCATCACGCGCACCAGACGATCGGCCGGGAAGCTTTCCAGATCCTTGTAGAATGCCTCGGCGGTAAGCGAGTTGCAAAGAATCTCGCTGTATCCGGCACCGGTCAGCTGTTCCGATACCAGCTGCTGCAGTTTGTTGTTGATGTCGGTCTGCGTCTTGTTCTGAGCGCTTGTATGCACGCTTTCAGGCAGTTCTACGCGGTCATAGCCGTAAATGCGCAGAATGTCCTCAATCACGTCACAGTCGCGGGTAACGTCCACGCGGTAGTTCGGGATGCGGATCTTAACGCCCTCGGCATTCTCTTCGATGATTTCCATCTCGAGCAGGCTCAGGATCTGCTTCACGCGCTCCGTCGGAATCTCGATGCCGCTCAGGCCGTTTACGCGACGGTAGGTCAGATCAACCACAGCCGGCTCGGCCTTTACGGGATATTCCTCAACGATGTTGCCTACCATGTGTCCGCCGGCCAGTTCCTTGACCAGCAGGGCAGCGCGGCGCAAAGCATAAGGAATGTTGTTGATGTCCACACCGCGCTCATAGCGGAACGAAGCATCGGTCGAGAGCTGCTGACGGCGGGCGGTCTTGCGTACCCAGGTGGGGTGGAAGCAGGCGCACTCCAGGAAGACGTTCTTCGTCTCGGGTGTCGTACCGCTTTCCAGTCCGCCGAACACGCCGGCAATGCACATCGGCTCCTGAGCGTTGCAGATCATCAGGTCGCGCTCGTCCAGCCTGTGCTCGTTACCGTCCAGGGTCACGAACTTCGTGCCGGTCGGGCAGGTCTTTACCACAAT
>JAGBQS010000016.1 GCA_017632695.1 Bacteroidales bacterium | reverse complement strand
TTGGTCTGCAGTTTGCGCTGGAACTGAGCATAGTCTTTCTCCAGAGCCTGAGCCTGTGAATTGATGTTCATGCGGGCATCCTCAGTTTTCTTGATAAGCTCCTCGTTCAGATCCTTGGCAAAATTGTAGTTCGCCAGCAACGAATCGACATTGATATAAGCAACCGGCAAACGGAGTGAATCGTTAGAAACAATTGGAGCATAAGTTGTGCTTTGCTGGTTGTTGTTATTGCAAGAGACCAAACCGCACATCAGGGCGCAGGCCATCAGCAATGAAGCAGAAAAAGTGTAAATTTTCTTCATATTTGTAATAGATTGTGTATTAATTTTTTCTGATCACTGAACCGTCATCGTACAAACCATGGCGGTGTCGCTCCTCCCAATCCTGTGTCTGAACACAATGGATTCCTCGTTCGCGCATCGCCTTGTTATGGCTTACATGTGTGTCGGGAAACTTCTTTTTCCTTGAAAACAGCACCTGAATTGCTAAAAAAACAAAACAGATGAAAAGAATTCCGACTGAAATGATGATAGTTTCAAACATTCTTCGTATATTTGCACCGCCAACTCGTCAAATAAGGTCGACTCCGGCTAAATGCGAGCGCAAAGTTACAATAAATTTCTTGGCTGACCAAAGGATTTGGCATTTTTTAGAGAAAAAAACTGCAAATATAAACATTTTTAACTTTTTTTAAAATCAGAATCGACTATGGAGATTAGAAATCTTGCTCCTCAAAACGTTTGGAGCATATTCGATGCGATTACAAAAGTTCCGCGTCCTTCGAAAAAAGAAGGAAAGATTCGGGAGTGGCTCGTCAATTGGGCCAAAGAGAACAACGTAGAGTGCCATGTTGACAAGACAGGCAATGTTCTTTTCCGCGTTCCAGCAACCCCAGGCTATGAAAACCACCCTACTGTTGTGATGCAGGGACACATGGATATGGTATGCGAAAAGAATTCGGACGTAAAGCACGACTTTGAAAAAGATCCTATCGACACGTACATCGATGGCGATTGGGTAACGGCACGCGGAACCACATTAGGCGCCGACGATGGCGCTGGCGTTGCATTGGCTATGGCCGTCATGACGGATCCGGAAGCCAAGCACGGACCTCTGGAAACGCTGGTTACCTACGATGAAGAAACCGGCATGACCGGTGCCAACAACCTGGAAGAAGGATTTATGACCGGCAAGATTCTGATCAACCTCGATTCGGAGACCGAAGGCCAGATCTTCATGGGTTGCGCCGGTGGTAAGGATACCTGTGCCGTTTTCCGCTACGCTCCCATTCCGTCACCCGAACGATATTATGCCAAAATCAAGGTTTCCGGCCTGTTAGGCGGACACTCGGGCGGCGACATCCACCTCGGTCGCGCCAATGCCAACAAGGTGCTGGTACGCTTCCTGTTGAGCCAGCCGGATCTGGTTCTGGCACGCATTGAGGGCGGCAACCTGCGGAATGCCATCGCACGCGAGGCTATGGCGGTAATTGGTCTTCCTGCTGCACGTCGCGACCAGCTGGTTGCTGACCTGAACCAGTTTGCATCCGTTATTGAAGGAGAAGTTGGCGATATCGAAAAGGGCTTCAAAATGACCATCGAGAGTGCCGAGAAGCCGGAATATATCATAGAGCCTGCCGTTGCCAACAAACTGCTCAAGGCTCTTCAGGCATGTCCTCACGGCGTACAAGGCATGAGCCGCGCCATGAAGGATCTGGTTGAGACCTCTACCAACCTGGCATCGGTTAAGATGCCCGAAACCGGCATCATTCGGGTAGAAACCAGCCAGCGAAGCAGCGTTGAAAGCGAAAAGGAAGACATTGCCCTGACTGTTCGCACGGTATTCGAAATGGCAGGTGCCGAAGTTACCCAAGGTCACGGATACCCGGGCTGGAAGCCGAACGTCAATTCTCCAATCCTGAAGATTGCAGCTCAAACCTACCGCGATCTTTACAATCAGGAGCCGGAAGTAATGGCCATTCATGCCGGACTGGAAACGGGTCTGTTCCTGACCAAATATCCGGATCTCGACATGATTTCGATCGGTCCTACGATGGAAGGCATCCACTCCCCCGAAGAAAAGCTTTCCATTCCTTCGATGAAGACCTCTTACGCTTACCTGAAAGAGATTCTTGCGCGCTGTTAATGGGCTGCAATTGGAGGGTTAACGATTGCAATCTGCACAAAAAACACCTCCGATACTAAAATTTTGGGACAAATATTTGCACAGGCAAAAAAAAGTGCATATATTTGTCCCAATATTTTATATACCTTTTAAACGCGTAATATGAAATTTCAAGTTTTAAGCTCTGATCTCATGAGCCATTTGTCGGCTATCAGCCGTGTGCTGACCGGCAAGAACGCCATGCCAATTCTCGACAACTTCCTGTTCGAAATGAACCCCGATTCACTCAAGGTGACTGCCTCCGACGGTGATACGACCATGATTACCAATATCGCCATCTCCGGGGTGGAAGGAACCGGTCGCTTCGTGGTTCCGACCAAAACGCTGCTCGACCCTCTGAAGGAAATGCCGCAGCAGATGCTCAGTTTCGATATTGACCCGGGAAATCTCGAAATATTCGTCAACTACGCCAACGGTAACTACAACTTCATAGCATCGAAGGCCGAAGAGTATCCGACCCTCAAAGAAATGGAATCGGAAGCCTTCCAGTTCACCCTGCCGGCTCAGGCTCTGCTGAACGGTCTTTCAAGTACGCTTTTTGCCGTTGCCGAAGATGAACTTCGTCCGATTATGAACGGTATCTACTTCGATGTAAAGCCGGAATCGATTACCTTTGTCTCCAGCGACTCGAAGAAACTGGTCCGCCTCACTAACAATAACGTAAAAGCCGGTTTCGAAGCTTCGTTCATCCTGCCCAAGAAACCTGCCAACCTGTTGCGCAGCATCATCTCGAAAGACACACCCGAAGCTACCGTAGCCTTCGATAACAAAAGTGCACGCATCCAGTTGCCCGATTATCAGATCAGTTGCCGCCTCATCGAGGGAAAGTTCCCACGCTACGAGGCAGTGATCCCCAAGAACAATACGAACAAGATGATTATTGGCCGTCAGGACTGCATTACCACCTTGCGTCGTATTTCGGTATTCGCCAGCCAGGCAACCAACCAGGTGAAGTTTGACCTTGACAAAAACCAGCTGACCGTCAGCGCACAGGATGTCGATTTCTCGATTTCAGGTACTGAAAAGATTACCTGCAGCTATGAGAGCACTCCGCTGCAAATCGGGTTCCGCGCCAACTTCCTCATCGAAATTCTGAATACGATTCCATCGGACGAAGTGGAATTCCAGTTGGCCGACTCTTTCCGTGCCTGCCTCATCGTTCCGGTACAGAACAACGAGAATGAGGACCTGCTGATGCTCATCATGCCAATGCAACTGGCCGACTTCGGCAAATAATCCGTCCGTTCCAGATATCTGTTGGATCATGAACCTGAAGCTGAAGCGTCCTGTCA
>JAGBQS010000201.1 GCA_017632695.1 Bacteroidales bacterium | reverse complement strand
TTTTGCACCGAAAATTGGGCAAATGACCAAATAGCCCAATAAATGAACCAATCGTAAATGACTAAATCGTAAATATATTTATGGCTAAGTATCCATGGAGTTTTGCCAATGTAGGCAACGTGACCCGCGTGCGAATATCGTCGGGTGAGGACATCCGCCATTTGGGCGAGTTGGACAAGAAGATGTGGACGGTGTTGAGCTGTCCTGTAAACGGCTTGGAGATCAGCGCTGACTCGTTGAGTCAGATGGATCAGGACGGCGACGGCAAGTTGCGTCTGAAAGAGGTGGTGGCGACGGCTGAATGGCTGTGCGCGACGCTTAAGGATCCCGGGACGCTGTTTGAGCAGAGCGATGTCATCGATATTGAGAATATCGCGGATGAGGGGTTACGGGTTACGGGTGAACGGTTATCGGTTAACGGGAAAGTGGCTCTGGCCGATGTGCAGGCAGCGATAGACGGAGTGACGATAGAGGCGCAGCCGATTCCTGAGGCACCTTTGGCCGCCGATGTGATAGCTGCTTACAAGGAGAAACAGGCGGAGTATGCAGCTTATTTCGAGCAGGAGAAGTTGCAGAAACTCGGTCTGGCGGTTATTCCTGAAGATGCTCCGAAGCCCGGAATGGCAGAGAAGAAATTCCTCGAGATGGGCGCGCAGATAGCCGAATGGGAAGCCGCTAAAGCGGCAGCCGAAGGTGCCAATGCAGCGGCGCTGGATGCCGCCAAGGCAGAGTTCATGCCGTTGCGCAAGCTGCTGTTGCTCCACCGCGATTTCTACCGTCTGCTGCGTAACTTCATTACCTTGGAGGATTTCTACGACGATGATGAGGCGACGATTGCTTCGTTCCAGGCCGGTACGCTCATCATTGACCAGCGTGCGTGTCACCTCTGTATCCGCGTGCAGGATCTGCCGAAGCACGACAGCCAGGCTCCGCTGAGCGGCATCTACCTGCTGTATTGCAACTGCGAGAACAAGAAGACGGGCAAGACCTGCCAGATAGTAGCCGCTATGACGCAAGGAGAGATCAAGAACCTGAGCGTAGGCAAGAACGCCGTGTTCTACGACAACGACGGACTCGACTACGATGCGACGGTATTCAAGATCATCGAGAATCCGATCAGCATCCGTCAGGCTTTCTGGACTCCGTACCGCAAGCTCGCCAAATGGGTGGAGGACAAAGTGAACAAGTCCGCTTCGGAAAAAGATGCGAAGGTAATGGGCGATATGACGGCCAGCGCCGAGGCCAAAGCCGACGGCAAGGAAGCACCGAAGCCCGCATTCGACATCGCCAAGTTCGCCGGTATCTTTGCTGCCATCGGTATGGCCTTAGGTATGATAGGTACGATGCTGGTGGCCGTAGCCAAAGGTTGGATCTCTCTCACATGGTGGCAACAGATCCTCGTGTTTGTGGGTATCCTGCTGCTGATTTCGGGTCCGAGTATGATCATGGCTTGGCTCAAGCTGCGCCGTCGTAACCTGGCACCGGTGCTCAACGCCAACGGTTGGGCCGTCAACGCCGATGCTATCATCTCCGTTCCGTTTGGCAAGAAACTGACGGAGCAGGTGGCCTTCCCGATTGTGAAAAAGAGCCGTCTGAAAGGCTGGCAGAAATGGCTGATAGCTATATGTGTGATTGCAATAATTTTAGGAATCGTATGCGTGGTATTACATCTGTGTGGCTTCTGCTTCTCCTGTTTGTGCTTCCATTAAGCGCGCAGGAGCCCGTTGACACGGCTTTTGTGGATAGCGAAGGGACGGAGCTGGAGGAACTCGATTCGTTGGACGTTCGGCATGAGCTGCCTGAGTGTCTGGCGGGTTTGTTCTCGCACGATACCTTGATTCTCGGCTGCGACATGGACGTGCTGCCGCGTAAGATCATCGTGCGAACCAAGGACTGCGACGTGATGTACAAGATAGCGCCGCAGTTCATGCTGGACACGACGCTGATGA
>JAGBQS010000200.1 GCA_017632695.1 Bacteroidales bacterium | reverse complement strand
TTGCCTTCCGTCGGACTCTCAATATCAGCTTCCGTCGGACTGTCTGTGCCGGCTTCTGTAAAGCTCTCGGTGCCGGCTTGGACAGCACTGGACGTAACAACTGTTTGCGCCAGCATTATTGCCGGCGCAAACAACAGGAGTAACAGGCAGGCGCATCGTAGCGTCTTCCAGCAGAAATTCATGAGCTAAAGGCTGAATAATTACTTCCGACGGACTTCTTATTTGTTGTCGAAGTCATCGAAGAAACTGGCCTTGGGAGCGTTGTTTTTCTTAACCTTCTGCTGTGCAGGGCTTCCCTCCATGATGCTTACAGGACCCATATCGTATGGCTTCTGCATGGGTTTGATATAATTCTTTTTCATATAAAAAAGTTTTTTGAAAGGACACTGTAAGGTGTCGCTTTTCTGTTAATGATTATTCTTCTTCTGTCAGATTGACGTTTACTTCTCCTTCAATCCTGCCGCTGCCGAAACATCCGGCATATACTTCGGCCTCCCGTTCGTCGCCGGCCTCCTTATCCGGCTTGTACAGATAGTTCTGCGAAGCATACCTTGTATTCAGGTTCATGAGCAGGTTGGCGAACTGGCACTTCACATTCAAGTCTATCTGAGGCTTTTCGCCGATACCGTCCCAAAGGAGTCCGCCCTCATGAACGATGGGTTCGCTGCCATTGTAATACGTTACCTTTGCCTGATCTGCGCCTCCTACTATCTTGCCGAAAATGTGAAGCGTTTTGGGGAAGTCAATGGTCAGTTTTCCGTGTGCTTCAAGGGAACCTCTTGCTCCGCCCAGGAAGAACGAGCCGATGTAACAGCTGTCGTAACTGGTGTGGAAGCGGAAGTCCTTGGGCAATCCATGCATCATGACGGCATCCATGTGGTAGTCAAGAATGTTCCGGCCATTCTTGTCGGTTTGCCTGACATCGGTAATCTGATTGTACTTCAGTATGTTCGAAATATAATCCTGTTCGATGTGCTGCTGACCGTTGCTGCCCAGATATACACCGTTGATGACGGCATAATCGCCCAGATCCACAGAAATGCGTCCCTCGTTGTTGTCACCCGGTACTACTGTCGAGCAGTTTCCTCCGGCAAAAACGGCCTTCGAGATATAGACCATTCTGCGTTTGCCGGTTTTTGCATCCTGTCCGCCGGCAATCTCCAGATAGGTTTTTGTGGTGTTAGGACGGGCTTCTTCGATGGCCTTGATTTTTTCGAAGGCGTCGGCGTTCCTGATCTTTCCGGGAACCAGACATACAAACTGTTGCAGATCCGGGTCGTAAACGGCATCCGCCTTGTCAATATCATTCGAATATTGGTAAACGTATTCACCGTTTCCGGCTCCGTACACTTCGCGAATGATGCCGCCTTCAATCTGAATGCGGGTTCCGCTCAGTACTTTGCCCGAAATATCGTTACCTCCGAAGATACGTCCGTATTTGCCGTTCTTGATATGGATGGTGGTACCGTAGGCATTATCCTTCAGGGTTACCGGTTCCTTATAGTAGGTGCTGTCCGGATTCACACGGATGTCGAAAGCCTGCACATTACCCATCCGGCAACCTCCGTAAACATTGTTGATATTGAGTTTCGGATGGTCGAGTTCCAACTGCAGGCCGAGGCTCGGCGTGTTGTCGTCCTTGTTTTCCTGGTTCATGTAATACCAGACATCCCCCTTGTTGCATCCGCCGTACAGGTTATGGATCTTGGCCTGTCCGAGTATCCAGGTCGGCTGGATGAGGAGCGGGGTCTTGTTGTTGCCGCCAAAGACGCACATGATGTTGTACAGCGCGCGTACCTTTTTTTCGGTTACCCAGTTGCCGCCGTCGTTTTTCAGACGTTCGCTCATCAGCTTGCCGCGTTCGTAACACTCAGGAGAAAGTTCTTTGTCGAAAGAGGCCCGCAAATGAACGTTCGTGTCGTTGTAGTCCACCTTAATGACCGAACTCTTGGTTACGTGGCTGTTGTTGCCGCCGGCGTACAGATACCAGATGGTTCCGCCCCGGACTTCCACATAGGTCGAATCGACCTCCGGCAGAGGCATGCCTGCCAGATGAATGGTCTTGCCCCCGCGCGTAAGAACCTCTCCGGAGGCGTAAACGGCTTTGTTCTCGCTATGCGTTCCGTAATTGCCGTTGCTGCCGCCGAACACTTCCGTAATCAGCGGGAATCCCATATAATGGCCGTTCGATTTCGGCGTTTCGCGTATCAGCACATAAGTGCTTGTCCTGACAGGCTGGTTTCCTTCAATCATGGCGGGAATCCGGTTGGCGCCGATGGTTCCGCTCAGGTCGTTGCCGCCATATACGCTTCTGATGATTGTGTGGAAATGGTTTTCGCCCTTGTCGTTGATATCCACAAAGCTGGCACCTTCCACATTGCCGATTCGGGAGCCGCCGAACACCTTATCGATCTGTCCGCTCCAGACGCGGACGTGTGTTCCGTTCTCGTGAGGTTCCTCGATGCCCGGCAGCAGTTGGGTGTGCCGCACCACGCTGCCTTCGCGTCCGCCGCCGTACAGGCTGCCCCAAACGCAATTGTTGACAGCATCCATCGGTGTGGCGATCGGGCACTGGAAGTCGCAGTAGATATTACTGCGTCCAACCACATTACCCTGCATACCGCCGGCAAAGGCGTGCAGTACATTCGGAACGCATTTGATACCGTTGAAAACGGCACCCTTCAGGTTTACGTATGTGTTGCCGATGGCTTCGGTCTCGATACCTTTGCCTCCGCCGTAAATCTGTCCGCCGTCGCTGACCCATTCCTGTGCCAGCATATCCATCGAAACATCAGGTGTTCCCCTGAAGCCTCCTAAAAGGTCGGTATGCAGGTTGACAACCGATACGCCTACCGATACGCCGCGATCCAGACAGCCGCCATAAATCTTGGCGCCTTTGTGCCGGGTTTTCCCGATGGCATCTTTCGATACTTCCATCTTGGCAAACTGGCAGAAGATATTCAGCTGGGTTCGCTGTTCGTGAATGGCCTTGGCTGCATTCCGGTAAGGAATCAGTCCGCCCACTATCCGGCGTACCGTACCCTTGTCCGGACCTTCGGTCTCTGTGTATTCGATGATAGCATTGTTGCATCCGCCCACAATCTGGTTTTCAATCAGGACGCCGGCGGGCAGAGTATATTGCAAAAGGCTGTCGCCGGTCATTGAGCTCCGGTTGCATCCGCCCACAAAGTTGTAGATTACCACGTTTTCGGCATCCATTTCGCCCGGTGTACTAAAGACAACCTTGTTATTCTGCCGGTCGTCGATGCTGTGGTCATTGTGGAACTTTCCGTCTTTATTGAACGTCAGGACAGGCACGCAGCTGACGTCGATGCCGTGACAGAAAGCCTCAAAGTCATATTGGTCCTCAAAGCCCTGAATCCAGGTAATTCCGTCTTTGGTGTACGAAGGAATCTTCTTCAGCACGTTTTCACCGTTGCTGCCCATAACCAGGTTCCTGATTCTGACATTACTGCCGATGTTGATCCAGATACTGCCGGAGTTGGGACGCAGGTCATCGCGGATCATACCGATCTTCGGACGGTTGTTTCTGGCTTTATCGAAGATGCCGACCGTAGTGTTGTATCCGCCGCCGTACACGCTGTTTGATACAATGACGGGCGATGTCTGCGAGCCCGAAATGTTAATCCAGACAGCAGCCAAATGCGGACGGGTCCACGTCTCTATTCTCTTAACTATGCTGAGGTCCGAGCTCTCGTATTCCGGAAGGATTCCCTTGCCGGCGCCGTAAATATTACCGAATTTGCCGCCGTAAACGTTGATGTGGGAACCCTTACCCTCCGTATTTCCTCCTACGTCTCCGCACAGGTCGTTTCCGCCATACAGGCTTCCGATAAAGATCTGGCTGTTGGTCTTGTCCGGGTCATCGGGTTTGCCGACGGTTACATAGGTTTCGCCCGAAATATTGCTTTCTTTCGAACCGCCGTAGACGTTTTCGATGTAACCGCTCAGAACGGTAATGTGCGTGCTTCCTGTCAGCGGTCCCCGCGCGCAGCCTCCATAGAGGTTCTGGATTCTGGCCGTTCCGCGAACCGTAACCCAGGTATCGGTCTTGGCTGCTCCGATATAACTGCCACCGTAAACGTCTCCGATCTTACCGCCGACGATTTCCAGCGGCTGG
>JAGBQS010000199.1 GCA_017632695.1 Bacteroidales bacterium | reverse complement strand
CACTATTCGACCATCGACCTGGCAGTAAAACGGCATTGGCGACTCGCAGCCCACGACTGGAGCCTGACACTCGGATCCGGTTTCAGCAAGGGCGACGGCAACCGGGCTGATGACTGCACTTACGATGGCTTATCGAACAGTAGTAATTCATCTGGTAACGAGAGCACGTCCGGACGCATAGTCAGCACGAACCTCTATACTTCGGCCGACTTGCTTAAGCAGCAAACCGACTATCTGGTATCGCCGCTGGCCAACTTCGGATTCAGCGCGGAGTACGGGCACCAACTCAAAAAGGCTCCCATTCGCCTCTACCTGATCCTGAATGCCCAATGGCAAAAGGCCTTCGACACCACCTACCAATGGGATGATACCCACCGCCAGCAACTGGGCCTGAAAATCGGCTGCTCGTTTTAAACTATAAAAAACTATTAAAACTATAAAACCCACACTACAATGAAAAAGTTATTATTTGCAGCCCTCGTGGCAACTCTTTCCCTCGCATCTTGCGGAGGCAACAAACAGTCACAAACCGCGAACCGGAACGAGAGTCCAGCAATCTCCGTCGACCAGCTCCTGACCGGCGCCGACAGTCTGACCGATCAGCTGGTCACCGTCGAAGGCGTATGCACCCACACCTGCAAGCATGGTGCCACCAAGATTTTCCTGATGGGCAGCAACGATGAGAACGTACTGCGCTGTGATGCTGCAGAACTGGGTCGCTTCAGCAACGAATGCGTTCATAGCGTGGTGCGTGTTACCGGTTATGTTCGCGAGAGCCGTATGGACGAAGCTTACCTCCAGAGCTGGAAGCAGAAATACGAGGAATCGCTGGCCGAACAGCGTGCTCAGGCGACCGCCGATGCCCAGTTCGGCGAGGCCGATGCAGAACAGGCTGAAAAAGCAGGCACTTCGACCGGCTGCGCCACCGAGAGCAAAGCCCGTCGGGAACAGGGCGAAACCGTTGATGAGAAGATTGAAGCATACCGCGCCCAGATTGCTGCCCGCAAGGAAGCCGAAGGCAAAGAGTATCTTTCTTTCTATCACTTGGAGGCAACTGCCTACGAGATTGTTCCAGCTGAAGAGTAATATGTATGGAATCAGTAATATCCTGTCAGCACCTGACACATTATTACGGCAAACGCAAGATCTATGAGGACCTCAGTTTTGAGGTTCCTCAGGGTCGTATATTAGGCCTGCTGGGCAAAAACGGAACCGGCAAGACCACTACCATCAACATCCTGTCGGGCTACCTGAAGCCGCGTTCGGGCGTATGCCGCATCTTCGGGTCCGATATTCAGCAGATGGATCCTTTGCTGCGCCGTCGCATCGGGCTCCTGATTGAGGGGCACGTGCAGTACCAGTTCATGAACATCGAACAGATTGAACGGTTCTATGCACAATTCTACCCGGGCCAGTGGCGCAAGGATGCCTATTACGAACTGATGGCAAAGCTCAAGGTAGCTCCCAAGCAGAAGATCTCGCGCATGTCGTGCGGACAGCGCAGTCAGGTGGCTCTGGGCCTGATTCTGGCGCAGAACCCGGACCTGCTGGTGCTCGATGACTTCTCAATCGGACTGGATCCGGGCTACCGCCGCCTGTTTGTCGACTACCTCCGCGAGTTCGTAAAGGCCGAAAACAAGACTGTTTTCCTGACAAGCCACATCATTCAGGATATGGAGCGACTGGTGGACGACTGCATCATCATGGATTACGGCAGCATCCTGACCCAGCAGCCCCTGCAGCAGATCCTTGATACCTTTCACCGTTTTACCTGCACGGTACCGGAAGGCTATGAACTGCATCTGTCGGATGCCGGGCTGTACCATCCGGCTGTTATCCGCAACCATTTCGAGGTCTATTCGTTCCTGCCCGCCGATGAGGTCCGGCAGCGCCTGCTCAAAGCCGGCTTCCCGCTGCAGGGCGAGCTCTCTTCCGAAAATCTCAGTCTGGAAGATGCCTTCATCGGCCTGACTGGCAAGTATTAAAAAAATTCAACTATGTACTATAAAGAATGGATCAAAACGCGCTGGTACCTGCTACTGATGTTCCTGGCAACATCGGGCTTTGCAGGCTACTGTCTGCTGCGCCTGCACCGTGTGGCTCTCATTAAGGGCATGGGCCATATGTGGGAAATTATGCTCACCCACGATGTGGTGTTTGTCGACTATCTGAAATTCGTACCGCTGGTGGCAGGTCTGCTGCTGGCTTTTGTGCAGTTTGTCCCCGAGATGTACCACAAGTGCCTCAAGCTGACGCTTCATCTGCCGGTTTCGCACCTCAAGGTGGTTACTCAGATGCTAAGCTTCGGCGTGATTGCCATCCTTGCCTGCGACGTTCTGAACTTCGTCATCCTTTGGAGCTATTTGCACGAAGTAATGGCCTATGAGCTCTGGTCGCGCTGCCTGCTGACGGCTCTCCCCTGGTATATGGCCGGATTGGCAGCCTATCTGCTGGCTTCGTGGACCATCCTCGAGCCCAATTGGCGCCGCCGCGTGTTCAATCTGCTGGTGTCGCTTCTGGTGATCAAGATTTATTTTATCTGCGATGCTCCGGCCTCGTATAACAGTTTCCTGCCCGTTTTGTTAGTCTTTACGCTGGCTTTGCTGATTCTGAACTGGATCAGTATCGCCCGTTTCAAGGAAGGAAAGGAATAACCGGACAAGAATAAAAAACTGACAGATATGCGTAAAATAGCTGATTTTTTTCTGTACTTCATACTGCTGATACTTGCCGCGTGGCAGATTCCGTGGGTCATTAACTTCATCCGTACCCCTGACACCTCTCAGGTCTATTTCGCTATTTATAGCGCAGCGGCCGATGATTTCATCTGCAACCAGTTCGACGAGAACCGGAAACTGCAACGCGTGGGCACCGACGGACGTGTTTACAGCGAAGCCGAAGCCGATTCGCTGCTGCCCTGTTTCTTTATGCGACAGTTAGTGGCCGACGGACGCTTTCCCGATAGCATTCAGGGCGTAGCCGTCACCCCTCACGGCGTGCAGCAGACGAATCTGACGATCCGCCTCAACCCGCGCGACATCAACGGCAACCTCATCGAGCTCTATCCGCTTATGGAAAGTATGCCGAAGCGCGTCGATCTGGAGATGCCCGACGATGTGTTCCGCATCACGTCCGAGGGCATTGAGTTCATCGCTGTGGAAACCAACCAAATCAAGGAACAGAAAAGCCGGATGTTTACCGAGGCGCTCCAGGCTAAGGGCTTCCGGTTCCCCGCCCTGTGGGTATCGGGCAATCCGAGTACGCGCAAAAACTACGATGAAGGCTATCTCCTGCTCGACTCCAACCACCGTCTCTTTAACCTGAAACGTTGCGCCGGTCGTCCGTTTGTGCATGAGTTCGCCATCCCCGAGGGCATCACGCTGACGCATGCTTTCGCCATCGAGCCGAATGCCCGCCAGTTCCGAGGTCTGGCTACCGATACCGGAAACCGGCTCTATGTTCTGACCACCGACTATCGGCTGGTTCTGACCGGCGTGGAAAGTTTCCAGCCTACCACCGACCGCATCCTGATCATCGGCAATATGTTCGACTGGACCGTCGCCGTTACAGACGATTATGCCATTCACCACTACGCCCTCGATGCTTCGGACTACCACCTGATCCGCCGTCTGGACCGCACCTTCGAGGAAGCCGCCGACCTGCCCGGCCTTCACTTCACTTCGGCCGATGACAAATTCTGCTACCCCAGATTTTAAGTGGCGGCAGTAGTCATGCCCCAAGTGCTATCTCCCCTTAAGGCCAGTAAAAATTCTCCTTAAGGGGAGTAATTTTTTCTCTTAAGACCAATAAAATTGCCATCGTACCCCTCTATTTAGGCTACAAACCCGTAAAAAGTGTTAAAAACATTTAAAAACTCACACCGACTCAGTCTATCTTCCGATTTTTATAACTATCTTTGCACCAAATTAGGTCAAACCTATATTATCCCTTTTGTATTCACTTATAAACTGAAACAATTCTTATTCAAATATTTCTAACCATTTAAACAATTTCAATCATGAAGAAATTCTTTACTTTAGTGACACTTGCGCTCACGGCTATAAGTGGAGCGTGGGCGGAGACCTACGACAATGAGGCTCTTACAGTGACGTGGGCTAACCCATCAGCCATTACTGCCGGTACGGCCGCTCCTTCAGCTGCTGTTATCTCTTGTCCTTGGGCTGGAACATCATCTGGTACAGGCTCCTATGATAACATCACATACACAGTTGCCAATTCCGAACAGACTTTTCCTTTCACTGTAACACTCTTCCCTGGACTGACCTTCACCCCAGAAAGTGTTGAGTTCGACATGGT
>JAGBQS010000198.1 GCA_017632695.1 Bacteroidales bacterium | reverse complement strand
TTCAGCGTGTGGTCAAATCCACCCGGAAACTCTGCGCCAAGCATGGCATCCCGATGTTCGATGCCACCCAAAGCAGTATTGCTGCCGACAACGAAGATTTCCGCAAGCAATATTTCCAGGCACCCCAGGACGGTGCCCATCTCAATGCCCAAGGACATGATCTCTTCTTGCCGGAAGCTGAGAAGTTTATGATTTCCAATTATTAACGGGAGTTAATAGGAAAAACTTTTACAACTCCTTCTGAAGTTCCACAAATTCAGCCAGAATATAAAAAATCTTACAACTCCTTCTGTTGTTCTATGAACTCAGAAGGAGTTTTTCCGAACTGCTTCTGGAAACACTTGGCGAAATAACTGGAGTTGGAGAATCCCACCATGTAGCAGACTTCACCGATGGTATGACGTCCTTCCTTCAGCAATCGGGCGGCATGCTTCAGTCGGATCAACTGAATCATCTGGTTAGGCGAAACATCGACCAAAGCACGAATCTTGTTGAAGAACGAACTTCGGCTCATACCCAATTCCCTGCACAGGAAATCAATACTCAGATCAGCATTGGCGAAATTATCCTCAATCAGTTTTTCCAATTGGTTCAGGAAAGCCTGATCGGCAGGAATATCCGTCAGTTTCTCAATAGATTCCAATGGCTGGCTGTTGAAGTTTTCCGTCAGTTTCTTGCGCATCTTCAGCAAGTTACGGATGCTTGCCTGAAGGAAATCGAGCGAGAAAGGCTTTTCGATAAACAAATCAACGCCGCAATCCATTCCCTTCACCTTCGATTCATCATCCGTTTTAGCCGTCAGCATGATAAACGGGATATGGCTGGTTAACGGATTCCGTCGCACAGCCAGGCAGAACTGCTCTCCGTCCAACTCCGGCATCATCCAGTCACTTACTATAAACGAAACAACCTGCTGCTCCAGCACCTTGAGGGCCTGACGTCCGTTTCCGGCAGTCAGTATCCGATAATCATCCTTCAAGCTCTCGGTCAGGAAATTCAGCATCTCCTCGTTATCGTCCACAATCAGCAACGTCGGACGGTCGGCCGCATCATCCTTGTTCTCCATTACTTGAACAGGATCGCCTGATTCCCGTTCCGTGTCCGGAGTTTCCTCTTCGGCCGATGCCGGCAGATTCGACGGAATCGTAATGATGAAGGTTGTTCCTTCGCCCGGCTCACTGTTCACCTTGATCTCTCCTTCAAAAGCATCTACGACACCCTTCACAATACTTAATCCCAAACCGGTTCCCGGCTTATTCTCTTCTGTCTGGTAGAACGGACGGAAAATCTTTATCTGATCGTTCTTTGAAATGGATTCACCGTCATTATGGACTTCCAGAACAAACTTATCCCCCCGATCCATACATTTGAGCGAAACATACTTCCGTGCATACTTCCGTGCATTGCTCAACAGGTTGCTGACCAGTTTGGTCATAGCTTCGCGGTCAATGCATACCACATAATCCGCATCGGGATAGGTGACCTCAAACTGAATCCGTTTCTCGGCGAACGAAGCCTCAAACTGACCTGTCACCGATTGCAGTAACGGACGCAATGATGTCGGACGGAACCTGTAGAAGGCCGATCCGTCTTCAATCTTTCGGAAATCGAGCAACTGGTTGACCAGTACCAGCAGGCGCTGACTGTTACTGTTAATGACATTCAGATCGGCTCGCGTACTCATAGGCAGGCTCTGCGGATCCTTCAGTATCTTCTGCAACGGGGCGGTAATGAGCGAAACCGGCGTGCGTATCTCGTGCGCAATAGCCGTAAAGAACCGGATCTTGGCATCCTGAATCTTCTGATCGTTCTCCTGACGTATTTTATTCATTTGCAGCTGATGCTTCAATTCCGTGTGCTTACGCTGGTATCGTAACAGCACCCACATAGCGGCAAAGAAAAGCAGTCCGTACAGCGTGACGGAATAAAAATTCCAGTAAAAAGGTGATTGGATGATGATTTCCAGTCGTGCCTCTTTTTTATCGTCCCAGACCTTATCGTTGTTCGAAGCCTTGACATGCAGCACATATCTGCCTGGGCGCAGATTTGTATAAATAGCCTTGTGGTCATTCTCGATATAGTTCCACGATTTGTGTTTGTCGAAGCCTTCAAGCCAATAGGCATAATGATTCTTATTGGGCTGGCAATAACTCGGTGCGGCAAACCAGACCGTAATCTCGTTTTCCTGGTAGTTCAGTTCGATGCGATTATCGATATTCAGATTTTTCTGAAATTCAGGACGACTGACCAATACAGACTGGTTATTATAAACTTCCAGTTTCGTAAAGAACACGTTGGGAACCACTTTATTGTGACGCAACTGATGCGGGAAGAAGGCATTCACGCCTCTCGAAGTTCCGAAATACAAACGTCCGTCACTACTCATCAGGCATGAACCGGGAAGCAGGTTCCGGCATGAAAGTCCGTCGCCACGGGTATAAGTCCGTGCCGTACTCGAAGGATCGTCGGCAAAGCCGCTTGGCGAATAATGGATCAGTCCGAACGACGAACCGAGCCACATCGTTGCTCCGTCGAAGGCTATGCTTTGTATATCGGGTATACGATCGAAAGGCAGATCCTCGCGCACAAAATTATCCAGGTCTGGTCTGTAGCACAGCAATCCGTCCAGCGTACCTGCCCACAACCGGCCTTTTGCATCCACCCGAAGGTCATACGCCTGATTGTAAGAATTCAGGTTCTTCCGGTTCTTAAACTGTCGCCACTCCTGCGTATTCAGATTATACCTCCAAATACCTTCGCCCTGGGTAGCCACCCATAACAACGAATCCTGAAACTGAACAATCTTGTTCAATCGGACATCAAAACTCTTCACCAGATTAAAACGGTCTGTCTGATCCGAATAAAGACAAACGCCCTTGTCGGTACCTACCCAGATCCGGTTACGGTCGTCGGCAAGCAAGGAATACACCGTACCTCCCACATCGTTATCAAGATCGTCATACAGTTCAGGATAATGACGAACGGCATGGGTTGTACGGTTGTAGACATCGATGCCCTTCGTATAGGTTCCTACCCATACTTCGTTTTTGCGCAACGCCAGCGATGTCACATTATGCGGGAGTCGGGAATGTTCCTCCAGATGAATGGTTTCGAAAAGACCGGTCTCCGGACTGAAGACCGACAGACCGCCATCGTTGCTGCCGAACCAGATATGGCGTTCTTCGTCTTCGATCATACTGCTGATTACCAGTCCACTCAGCGAGTTCTTCGAAGATGAAGTCTTGTAAACGACAAAAGCTCCCGTACGCGGATGCACATAATTCAGGCCGCCGAAGTAGGTGCCGACCCACAATCCGCCTTCCCTGTCGCGCATAATCGGACAGACAAACTGATTGGTAATAGAACGCGGATCGGCGTCGCTGTATTTATAGACCTGTCCCTCCCCGCTATTCATATTATACATATAGAGACCCTCATTTGAACCGATCAGCAACCGATGTTCGTCATACTGGAAAATGGAATAGATATGAAGTAAAGGAGCTTCGCTGGCCTTAACAGCTTGCCGGGCCTCTCTCGAATGGGCATCAAAGCAAATCAGTCCGTCCTCGTAGGTGCCGAGCCATAAATGATGGTTGGCATCTTCATAAAGGGCACGTCCGTTGGTGGGTACTGTTTTCCCGTTTTTATCCTGCAGTTTATACTCTTCGAAGCAATGAAGGCTTTTGTTGTAGCGGGACAGATTATGCCGGTCTTCGTGGTTACTCAAAGCCCAGACCTGATTCTCGCTGTCAATCAGCATGCAGCTGATATTTGAATGGGGGTCAAGGAACTGTTCCAGACGGTCTGCACCTTTTTGCAGGTAAAGGATTCCCTGCCCCAATGTACCGATCCAAAGATTCTGGTTCTGATCCTCTCCGATATACGTAATCTGCGCCGTCACATCCTGACCGAATTCTCCGATACGCAACGTACTGTGCCTCAGACTGTCGGTCTGGAAATCGTAAACATACAGTCCGTTTGAACTTCCCACCAGCATTTCACTGCCCCTGTCATACAGGAAAGTGATGGCAACAGAAACGTCATTTCCCAGAGGTGAGGAAAATTGAATACCGTCATAACGGCACAATCCTCTGCCGGTACCGATCCACAACAGACCCATATGATCCTGACACAAAGCCCGTACGCAGTTCGACGGGAGGCCTTCGCCGGTTGTCAGATGCCGGAAACGCAATTGAACCCCTTCGGCAGCAAAGCCGGCCAGGGGAAGCAAGCAGAACAGTAGGGAGAGAATCTTTTTCACTTTGCGGATTATTTAGGTTTGAAGGCAGCGCCTTTTCGCTGCAAAGATAAGCCTTTTTACGATAACTCACAAAAAAAACCGTCATTTTCTTCCAAATGACGGTTTCCGATTGTGTTTTTTGCCACACATAGTGTAAAAAGTGTAATTCCAGAGAAAAGGCAGAAGAATGTTCGTTTTCAGAATAAAGACTTCAATTTGTGCGGCATAATAAATTGGCAACAATATTTAGTGTTAGTAAAAATGGTTTGCTTAATCATTATCTGTCGGAACCGGAACGTTCTCAAACGGAATCCAAACCTCCATCTGGTTCGGTCCGCGGTTCTCCCAAACACAATAGGGAACCAGCTGCAGGCCGGTGTTCTGAACCGAACTGTCGGGCATCCGTTCCCTGCCCTGTGTTTTCAGGACAACGACACCGCCCAGTTTATCCGGCTCATAGGCAGCCTCGAAAGAACTC
>JAGBQS010000197.1 GCA_017632695.1 Bacteroidales bacterium | reverse complement strand
CGATGGAAGAGAACGGGAAGTATGGAAAGTTCAGGAAGGTTGGATAATTGTCATTGGTCAATTGTCAAAATCGATTTAGAACTTAATCATAAACTATGGTTACAATTGAGAACAACAAACGCTGCTTCGTGCATCTCTGGCTTCGGCTGGAGCGCACCAGGCAGCTCCTGAACGCTCAGGGTAAGCGTTTCTGTATCCGCAATGTGCTGAAATCGTGGTTCGAAACGGAGGCCACCGACGACTTCATCTGGGAGGTGTGCCACAAGGCCACCGTGGATGATGTACCGCAGGAGGGTTGGAACGAACTGCCGCTACCGAGTCTGTATCCGCGCAAGCACCGGGAAATGCTCCGCGCCATTGTCTCCACACGTCTGCATCTCTACCACTTTCGAGGTGTGAACCTCCGTGCCTTGGACAGCGCCTACAGAGTGGCGTTTCCGGAGAGTACGGCGATAAATGTGGGGAAGAAGAGAGTAGAGAGTATTTTGAAAGAGTAAAGTTTAAAGAGTAATGTAGTTTGTTGGAGTTAGCGGGAGTTAATGGGAGTTAGCAGGAGTTAACTGACGATACCTACGCAGGCGAAACAAACGTCCGATAACTCCACAAGCGTAAGCTTGTTAACTCCTAATAACTCCCCTTAACTCCTGATATTATCAGCCAAAACAAACGTCCGATAACTCCACAGACAAAGCTTGTTAACTCCTACTAACTCCCATTAACTCCATATAAAGAATAAAGAGTAAAGTTTTGATAATTATTCGTAGCTTTGTACAAATTGATAGCTCAAGTCGTCAATGTGGTAACGTTTTAGCCGTTTCGGTAGAAAAATGAATGGTAATTGACGGGTTTTACGAACTTTTTCTTTATCTTTGTGCCCAAAATTTGCAGATTTTAATCTAATTAAACAGACAAGTAATGAAAGTAGCAATTGTTGGTGCCTCAGGCGCCGTTGGTCAGGAGTTCCTCCGTGTGCTCGATGAGCGTAACTTCCCTATTGATGAACTGCTGCTGTTCGGTTCTTCGCGCAGCGCAGGTCGTACGTACACCTTCCGTGGTAAGGACATTGTTGTGAAAGAACTGAAACACGATCCGGAAGATTTCAGGGGCGTGGACATTGCATTCACCTCAGCCGGCGGCGATGCCAGCAAGGAGTTTGCTGCCGACATTACTAAGTACGGTGCCGTGATGATCGATAACTCGAGCGCCTTCCGCATGGAACCCGATGTGCCGCTGGTTGTTCCCGAGTGCAACGCAGAGGATGCCTTGGACCGTCCGCGCGGCATTATTGCCAATCCTAACTTTCCCACAATCATGATGTTTACCGTGATGAAGCCTATTGAGAAGCTGAGTCACATTAAGAAGATTCATGTTTCGTCGTACCAGAGCGCTTCCGGTGCAGGTGCCGTAGCTATGGCCGAACTGCAGCAGCAGTACAAGGAAATCCTGGAGACCGGCAAGGTGGAAACCATCCAGAAGTTCCCGCACCAGCTGGCCTATAACGTCATCCCGCAGATTGACAAGATGACCGAGAACGACTACACCAAGGAGGAGATGAAGATGTTCAACGAGACCCGCAAGATTATGCACAGCGATGTGCGTACATCGGCTACCTGCGTACGTGTGTCTTCGTTGCGCTCGCATTCGGAAAGTGTGTGGTTCGAGACCGAGCGTCCGCTTTCAGTTGACGAAATCCGCAAGGCGCTGGAGGAGGCTCCGGGCGTAACCCTGGTGGACGATCCCCAGAACTACGTTTACCCGATGCCTATTGACAGCGCCGGTAAGGACGATGTTTTTGTGGGCCGTGTACGTAAGGATCTGGCCGACGACAACGGAAATACCCTCTGGCTGACAGGCGATCAGATCCGTAAGGGCGCTGCCCTGAATGCCGTTCAGATCGGAGAGTGGCTGATTGCCAATAACGGTCTGAAAAAGTAAAAACAGACAAATTTTGTGCACACAATATATGATTATGTGCAAGATTTAGGTGACATTCTATCGTTTTTCGATACTTTCAGAGCCCGAAACTTTGCTTCGGGCTCTTTTTGTTTTGCCAAATGGGAAATAATTTTTAACTTTGCGCCGGAAAATTTATTCATATTATTATATAACGACTTAATTTATGGCATTGAACATTATCGTACTTGCCAAGCAGGTACCAGACACACGCAATGTGGGCCCGGACGCTATGACTCCGGAAGGCACCATCAACCGTGCCGCCCTTCCTGCGGTCTTCAATCCTGAAGACCTCAATGCACTTGAACAGGCTCTTCGTCTGAAGGAGCAGTTCCCCGGTTCTACCGTATCGGTAGTGACAATGGGTCTGCCGAAGTCAGCCGAAGTAATCCGTGAATCTCTCTTCCGCGGTGCAGATGCCGGTTATGTTATTACCGACCGCTGCTTAGGCGGTGCCGACACCCTGGCTACTTCCTATACCATCAGCCAGGCAATCCGGAAGATCGGTCAGTTCGACATCATTCTGGGCGGACGTCAGGCTATTGACGGCGATACGGCTCAGGTGGGTCCGCAGATTGCCGAGAAACTGGGTCTGACGCAGGTAACCTACGCTGAGGAGATCCTCTCGCTCGACGAAAAGGCCCGCAAGATTGTCATCAAGCGCCACATTGACGGCGGCGTTGAGACCGTCGAGGCTCCGCTTCCGCTGGTGGTTACCGTTAACGGTTCGGCTGCTCCCTGCCGTCCGCGTAATGCCAAGCGTGTCATGAAGTACAAGAATGCTACCGCTCCTGCCGAGCGTCCTGCCGATCAGGCTGAGGCCATTGCAGCTGTTAATGCCGGCAAGCCTTACCTGAACATTACCCAGTGGGGTGCAGCCGATATCGATGCCGATATGAAGCAGGTAGGTAAGGCCGGTTCGCCAACCAACGTCAAGACGGTTCAGAACATCGTCTTCAAGGCTAAGGAAAGCCGCACGCTGACGGGATCGGATGCCGATGTAGAGAATCTGATGATTGAATTGTTGAACGAAAAGATTATTGGCTGATGAATAACGTATTTGTATATTGCGAGATTGAGGGCACAACCGTAAAGGATGTCTCTTTGGAACTTCTGACCAAGGGTCGCAAGCTGGCTAATACGCTGGGCGTCGAGCTGGAATGCGTTTGCGCCGGTTCCGGCCTGGACGGCATCGAGAAGCAGGTGCTGCCTTTCGGCGTTGACAAGGTACACGTGTTCGATGCACCGGGTCTGTTCCCCTATACTTCGAATCCTCATACTGCCGTTCTGGTAAACCTGTTCAAGGAGGAGGATCCTCAGATCTGCCTGATGGGTGCTACGGTTATCGGCCGCGACCTGGGTCCGCGTGTATCGTCGGCTTTGTTCAGCGGTCTAACTGCCGACTGTACGGAACTGGAGATCGGCGACTTTGACATGATTGCCGGTTTTGATGCCGACAAGCAGCCTATCAAGAAGCACTACGAGAACAAGCTGTATCAGATCCGTCCTGCCTTTGGCGGTAACATTGTTGCCACCATCGTCAACCCGGAGCACCGCCCGCAGATGGCTACCGTGCGCGAGGGTGTGATGAAGAAGGAGATTCTGGATGCCAACTATCCGGGCGTTGTGGTTAAGCACGATGTGGCCAAGTATGTGCCTGAAACGGAGTATGTGGTGAAGGTCATCGACCGCCACGTGGAGAAGGCCAAGCACAACCTGAAGGGCGCTTCGATTGTTATTGACGGCGGTTTCGGCGTAGGTTCGCGCGAGAATTTCGATATGCTGTTCGAACTGGCCAAGGAGTTGCATGCCGAGGTGGGTGCTTCGCGTGCCGCTGTGGATGCCGGCTTTGCCGATCACGACCGTCAGATTGGTCAGACCGGTATCACGGTGCGTCCGAAGCTGATTATCCTGGCCGGTGTGAGCGGTGCAATCCAGCACATTGCAGGTATGCAGGATTCGGGCATCATCATCTCGATCAACAACGATCCGAATGCTCCGATCAACACCATCGCCGACTATGTCATTAACGGTACGGTCGAGGAGGTAATTCCAAAGATGATTAAGTACTATAAGAAGAATAGTAAATAAGGTTTTGAGGTTCTAAGGTTGTAAGGTTTGGAGGTAGGTTACTTATGCTTGGTCCACATAAAAACTTGCTGGTTTGGCAGAAAGGCATGCAGTTTGTTACGGAGTTATACCGGGCAACTGGTCATTTCCCACAATCGGAGATTTTTGGATTGGTCAGCCAGATGAGGAGAGCGGCGGTTTCTGTTACTTCAAACATTGCTGAAGGTTATGGACGGGATTCGGTATCAGAGTTGATTCGGTTCCTTTACATATCATTAGGCTCCACGAACGAATTGGATACTCAAATACAGATATCTTATAATTTAGGATTTCTGGATGAAT
>JAGBQS010000196.1 GCA_017632695.1 Bacteroidales bacterium | reverse complement strand
TCGCTCGACCTGTTCCGCCGCATGAACAAGGGCGAATTCGAAGAAGGCACCATGACTCTGCGTGCCAAGATCGACATGGCGAATCCGAACATGCACTTCCGCGATCCAATCATGTATCGCATCATCAAGTACCCGCATCATCGTACCGGCACTAAGTGGCAGGCATACCCGATGTACGACTTTGCTCACGGCCAGTCGGACTTCCTGGAGGGTATTACCCACTCTATCTGCACCCTGGAGTTCGAAGTACACCGTCCGCTGTACGAATACTTCGCCAAGATCTTTGCCGACATCAAAGGCACAACCTACATGCCCCGTCAGATTGAGTTCAACCGTCTGAACCTGACCCATACCGTCATGTCGAAGCGCTACCTGCGTAACATGGTGGAAACCGGCGTGGTACGCGGCTGGGACGATCCCCGAATGCCTACTTTGTGCGGATTACGCCGTCGCGGTTACACTCCACAGTCAATCCGTGACTTCATCACAACCATCGGCTATACCAAGTACGATGCGCTAAACGATATCCGTTTGCTGGAGAACGCCGTACGCAATGACCTGAACAAGAATGCCACCCGAATCATGGGTGTCATCGATCCGGTAAAACTGACCATCACCAACTGGCCTGCCGGACAGGTTGAGATGTGCGAGATGGACAACAATCCGGAACAGGAAGGCAGCGGATCACACCAGATGCCTTTCAGCGGAACGCTCTACATTGAGCGCGAGGACTTCCAGGAAGTCGCCGAGAAGAAGTTCTTCCGTCTGACCATCGACAAGGAAGTACGTCTGAAGTCGGCCTACATCATCAAGTGCAACGGTATTGAAAAAGACACCGACGGCAAGATTACGAACATCCTCTGCACCTACGATCCTGATTCGAAGTCAGGAATGCCCGGTGCCGACCGCAAGGTAAAGGGTACCCTGCACTGGGTATCGGCCGAGCATGCAGTTAAGGCCGAAGTCCGTCTCTACAACGCGCTCTTCCTGGATGAAGAGGCCACTACCGAAAGCGAACGCAATCCGGAAAGCGAAGTGGTAATTGAAAATGCCTACATCGAACCTTACATCAAGGAAAACGCAGAGGTTGGCAACAAATTCCAGTTCCAGCGTCTGGGTTATTTCTGCATCGACAAGGATTCGACAACCGAAAAACTGGTATTCAACCGTACCGTTTCGCTGAAGGAATCGAAATAAGTTGTTTGAATGACGAAGAAAAGCCAAGCATATTATCGTTTCTGCCACGATATGTCGCAGGGAAAATTCTCCTACTACGAACCCGAGGAAATCCAGGATGCAGTCATGGATCTGATGGATGACGGGAATCGGGAGGATGCCCTGCTATTGGCCGAAGAAGGCAAAAAACAGCATCCGGATGACGAGGAAATGGACAAACTCGTCATTTGGATGTATATTCATAACAACCGGACGGAAGAGGCAGCGTCGCTTTTCGAGAAATACAGAAACGACAATCAGGACTCCTCCCTGTGTCTGAAATTCAGTCTGGAAGTATTAAAAGGGGATCCTGACAAAGCGCTGAAAACATTCTTCGCGAGCTTGAAAGACGGAGCAGTAGGACCTACAGAATGGCTGAATACCATCGACGAAATGTTCGAAACGATTCCGTCCCATCTGTTGCCTAAATGGCTGGCGAAAGCCGTTCCGTTTGTCAAAAAAGCCGAGGAAATGGGTCGTATCGGCGGATTCCTGATGGATTGCTGCCAGTTTAAGCAGGCCGCAGATGTTCTTGAAAAAGCTCTCGACATAGATGCTTACGACATCTACAGCTGGCAGGATCTGGCGCGCTGTTACATGGAACTGAAGGAAGATGACCGAAGTCTGGAAGCCTGCACCTACGGCCTTGCCATCAACGATCAGAATCCGCTGCTTCATTTCATCAGCGGTTATATCTGCTCCAACAAAAATGACTACAAACAGAGCATAGAGCATCTGGAAATGGTCCGGCAGTACGCTGAAGGCAAGATGCAGTCGAAGATGTTCAGCCTGCCCAAAGACGAATTATATCAGCAGATTTCCGTTGCTTACTCGCTATTGGGACACGCATATATCGAGACCGAACAATTCGAAAAAGCCCGGGAATGTTATGAATGTCTGTATTTACGCGAACCGGCCAATATGGAAGCCATACTACAGCTGGTCACCGTCGAGATGATGATCGGCGACTCCCCCAAAGCTGCAGAATACATCATTCAGGCACTTGAGAGAAATCCCAAGGATTCAATTGTCCTGTCCATGTATGTCTCAATCATGACAACCATGCATCGCTTTGACGAAGCATTGGAAGGACTCAGGAATCTGATCCGGATAAAGCCCCGCAGCCACAACTACCAACTGGCTTACGCCGAACTGCTGTTGCACTGCAAAAAGACAGAAGAGGCCGATAAGGCGTTCAGAAAGCTATTGGCATCAAAGCCCAGACAGGGAACGGTTCTGGAGGCGCTGACGATTTATTTTGAGTCTATTGATGACAATGCTGCCCTTCAGCAGATAAACGAATTGAAAAAATAAGAATAATCCAAAGAATGGAAGAACTGTATACATGGATTGCCGAAAACATGAACTACGGGGTAATTACCCTGTTCATGGCTGTCGAAAGCTCCTTTATTCCTTTCCCAAGCGAAATCATTATTATTCCGGCTGCCTACATAGCCATCAATCAGGGTACGCTGTCGCTCCCGCTCATTGTACTGTTCGGTACTTTGGGTGCAATCATCGGAGCTTTGGTAAATTATGGTCTGGCCTATGGTTTGGGCCGCCGTTTTGTGCATAGTTTTGCCGACACCCGCCTAAGCCACATGCTGCTCATCGACCGTCCGGGCGTTGAGAAGGCCGAAGCATATTTCGATGAGCATGGAGCCATCGGCACCTTTGTCGGACGCCTGATTCCCGCCATCCGGCAGCTGATTTCCATTCCGGCAGGTCTGGCTCGCATGAATATGGCCAAGTTTGTTTTCTTCACCACCTTGGGAGCCGGTCTGTGGAATACGATACTTGCCGGATTGGGCGCTTTCTTCGGTCACACCATGCCCGAAGAAGTACTGATTGCCAAAGTTCAGGAATACAGCCACTATGTCAAGGTTGGCATCGGAGTCATTGTGGCAATCGGTCTGGTATATTACATTTATAAGGTTATTAAGGCCAATCGTGCCGTTGAACAAAAATCCGACAAAGAAGCATGACATTCAAACTTGAAGCCACCGACCCGAACTCATGGGCCAGAGCAGGCGAAATACAAACCGATCACGGGAAGATACAGACCCCGATTTTCATGCCGGTTGGAACGGTAGGATCGGTCAAATGCCTTCACTTCAGCGAACTGCGCGAAGAAGTGAAAGCCCAGATTATTCTGGGTAACACCTATCACCTCTACCTGCGTCCGGGACTGGACGTCATCGAGGAAGCCGGAGGCCTGCATAAATTCAACTCATGGGACCGTCCCATCCTGACCGACTCGGGCGGATTCCAGGTATTCTCGTTGGCCGAAAACCGGAAGCTGACCGATGAGGGATGCACCTTCCGCAGCCACATCGACGGTTCAAAACATCTGTTCACACCCGAACGGGTGATGGACATTGAACGCACCATCGGAGCCGACATCATGATGGCCTTCGACGAGTGCCCGCCCGGCGACAGCGATTACAATTACTCGAAAAAAAGTCTGGATCTGACAGAACGCTGGCTTGACCGATGCTACAAGCGCTAAAAGGAAACTGAGGACGAACAAGGTAACGGCAAATACGGTTACCATCAGGCCCTCTTCCCCATAGTTCAGGGTTGCACCTACCCGGATCTGCGTCGCAGGGCAGCCGAAAAGATTGCCGCCATGGATGTGGAAGGCAACGCCATCGGCGGTCTGGCTGTAGGCGAACCGACCGAAAAGATGTATGAGATGATTGAGGTGGTGAACGAGATTCTGCCCAAAGACCGTCCGCGATATCTGATGGGCGTCGGCACTCCTGCCAATATCCTGGAAGCTATCGAGCGTGGCGTCGATATGTTCGACTGCGTCATGCCGACCCGCAATGCCCGTAACGGTATGCTGTTTACCAGCCACGGCATCATGAACATGAAGAATGCCAAATGGGCGCACGACCACTCTCCGATTCAGGAAGACGGCCCCTGCTCACTGGACAGAATCCATTCGAAGGCTTATCTGCGTCACCTCTTCCATGCCGAAGAGTATCTGGCCCTTCAGATTGCATCCATCCATAACCTGTCGTTCTATCTTTGGCTGGTTGGACAGGCCCGCCTGCACATCATAGCTGGCGACTACAAATCATGGAAAGAATACATGATCGGAGAAGTAACACGTCGTCTGTAAATAAATAAAGACAAATTGGAATCTTATAAAAACATCATAAAAGCTACCAGTCTGTTCGGCGGAGTTCACGGATTGAACTCTGCCCTCGATCTGGTACGTAGTAAAATTGCAGCGGAACTGCTGGGTCCTGCCGGAACCGGACTGAATACTATCTACAACGAAACCCGGGAATTGCTGCATTCCACTTCCAATCTCGGCTTAGACCTGAGCGGCATCCGGAACATCTCCCGCCGCTATGAAGAATGGCGCAAATCGAAAGAAGTTGCCGAACGCGAACTGTATAAGGAACTGCTGCTCGATGAAATAGCGCTTCTGCGCAGTTGGATCTTTCTGCTTGCTTCCATCGGCACTTTATTGTGTATGGTACTGGCCGAACCGTTATCGTATTTCACCTTTCAGGATCTGGATCACATTCTCGGTTTTGTACTGCTTTCGCCCGCCGTTGGCTTAAGCACCATTGTCTGCGGCGAAATGATTGTTCTGAAAGCCACCCGTCGCATCAAGCTGGTAGCTTCCATAACACTGGCTTTCGTGATTCTGGCCATTCTGGTAACATTGCCGTTCTATTACTTTTTCGGCATAAACGGTGTCTTGCCGGCATTGGTCATGCTATGCCTGTCGGAGGCCCTGCTTGTCATTTCTTTTTCATTCCGCAGATTCAAGCCCCGGGTCTTTTTCAAAACCGAAAAACTGAAAGCCGGGTTCCCCATCCTGAAACTGGGAATAGCCTTCGCATTGGCAGGAATGCTCACGCACGGAACGCAACTGGCCATTCGCGCATTTTTCAACCACGAAGGAGGTTTGATTCTGGTCGGTCTGTACGGAGCCGGATACAGTATCTTCATGAAGTTATGCAACATTGCCTTTGCCTCGGTCGATTCCGATTACTTTCCCCGTCTGTCCGGCATTTTCAACAATTTGGAAGAACGCCGCGCAACGGTTTACCGTCAGATTCGGGTAACCGTACCTATCAGTCTGCTGATAGCTGCCATTACCATTCCTTTGCTTCCTTACTTGCTACCCTTGCTGAATACCGAGGAATATATGCCGGCTGTCCGGATGGCACAGTTTGCCATTGCTTCGATTGTTTTCCGTGCCATATATCTGCCTTTCTCTTACCTGACCTTAGCAGCGGGAACGTCACGCATCTTTCTGTTTCTCGAATTCTTAAGTAACGTCATTATCGTAGCGTGCATCTATACGTGCTACCAATTCTGGCAACTGGATGGTGTAGGCATCGGACTCCTTTTGGCACAGATTATCGATACCGTCATTTCATTCTTTGTGGCGAAATTCAAATTCAACATCTAAGAGCATTCTGAATCGATGGATTTTCAGCATAAGATATCGGTTATTGTCTGCACCTATAATCAGGAAACGACAATCGGACGGACTTTGGACAGTATTCTGAGCCAAAAATGTTCGTGGCCGGTTGAGATCATCATCGGCGAAGACTGTTCGACCGACCGCACCCGACAGGTTTGCCGGGAATATGCCGACAGGTATCCCGGACAAATCCGGCTGATTGAGAATTTGCGGAACAAAGGTCTATGCGATAATTACTTCGATTGCCTGCTGAAAGCCGAGGGAACCTATATTGCAGAACTGGCGGGCGATGATGAATGGTGCGACCCCATGAAACTGGAAAAGGAGCTTACCATCCTGGAACAGCATCCGGAAGTCGTACTGGTTCATACAGATTACCAGCTCCGAAACGAATCGGATGGGAAAATTGAACCCTCGCCTGCCAACCCGTATCCGAAGGATGCCATTATAAAGGGCAGCAAACTGACACCGTCCATTCTGACCCAGACCCGCCGACCGGTGATTCATCTGTGTACTGCCATGTACAGAAACGAGTCCTTCCGAAACGTTTATTCAGCTCACTCCGACCTGTTCCGCAGCAAGAATCTGGTATGTGAAGATTTACCGTTTATGGCTATTCTTTCCACGCAGGGAGACTTTGCCTATATTGACGAGGTCACACTTACATATTCCATAGGAGCCACACTTTCGCACACCTGCGATGAAACCAGACAGTTTCATTTTGTCCGCAGTTGCACCCAGCTCAGCTACGACCTGATACAGCGGCTGCAACTGCCGATGGACCGTACCTTCCACCGGTATTTCTCCTATCGGGTGTTTGCCATGATGATGCACGCATTCCGCACTCACGATGAAGCCTTACGTCTGGAAACACGAAAATGCGCAGCCCGATGGAATGCCCGATTGGAACTGCGCACTTTGCTGATAGCCTTGCTGACATCAAATAATGCTTTATGGAATGCAGCTCTGTTTTGCCGCAAACAGCTGCTCCAGCTGATTCGCAACTGATTGCGGAGAAACCATAGCCTGAGCTTTTTCTACCCATGCGGCATCCGATTCTACATTGACAACCTGCTGCATCCCGTTTGCCAGAGCGGAAGCATCTCCGATCGGGGCAACTGCACTGGCTTCCGGCAATCGGACACTCTTGGGGACAGCCTCCGTAATGACTACGGGGATGCCGCTGCAGAAGGCCTCAAAAACCGCAAGCGCCTGCGACTCACATCTTGAAGGCAAGACCAGTGCCTGACATTGCCACAACAGATCCCGAACTTCCTCTTTTTTGAGGTTCCCGTGCAGCATAACATTCCGTTGCGGGAACAATGACCGCAATCTGTCGGTATCCCGACCTGCGATATGCAGTTCAAACTCTCCCTCCTGAAACCATTTCCGGCCGACGGCTTCCGCCAGCACATCCAAACCCTTTCCGAACACATCCGCCCTTGCCAGACAGACGAAACGGAAAGGCTTAGCCGTACGCTGCAGTTTCCTTTCGGCAACAATCTCCAATGCTTTTTTTCCCTTACCGAAGAAAGTGGTATCCACAATATTCGACACCGTCTGATGACGATATTCAACGCCGAAGAACGGGCTCAGATCCTGCACCAGCTCGTCCGACACCGGGATGACGCAGGTTGCCCCTTTCATGGCATCCTGTAGCAATGATTTAGCCCATAAGTGTTTCTCCCACGTCGGACCGAAATCTTTTTTATA
>JAGBQS010000195.1 GCA_017632695.1 Bacteroidales bacterium | reverse complement strand
TCTCGTCTGTGGAGAATAGTCGTTCATTCCATCGCTTGCATACTCGTGAACAAGTTTTTCGTAATGGGAATCACCTTCCTTGGCCGATGTGGTCAAAGCAGCCAATAAGGTTGGACCGTAGCGCAAGGCAATGTATTCGCCGTAATTCGGACAAGCCACAAACGTCAGTTGCATCGGGTAGGTAATTTCTATTACATCGCCTTGTTTCCAGGATCGGCCGCAAGAAAGATAAGACGGCTTTCCAGGCACAACCATATCCTGCTTGAACGACTGTTCCTTACCGTTGACAGTAATCTTGAAGCCCGATGCTGCCCAACTTGGGTGACGTACAGCAAGCGTATAGGCTCCATTCTGCTGAACAGTTATCTTAGCCTTATTGCCGTAAGGAAAGTCGGACTCCAGTTTCAGGGCGGCACGCTGGCTCTTGAGTTCGTTCGGGATAAACAGGTTCACGAACAGCGTATCATCGGCCATCGTATATATGAAGTCACCGTATTTGGCATTACTCTCCATACCGGTACCCACACAACACCACATCGACTCGTTGAGGGTAGAATAGATGCGATAGCTATCAGGACGAAGCGAAGTAAAGCAGGTATAGCCGCCCGTTACCGGATCGACAGAAGCAAGCACGTGATTCAGAAGTGCTCTTTCATAATAATCGGAATAGCGGGCATCCCGAATTTCATCGAAGAGCCGTTCTGTCAGTTTCAGCATGTTATACGTCGTACACAAATCCGGGCCTTCGGCATTATTGACGATGCTGGCTCCCTTCGATGACGGCAGGAAATAATGTGCCTGACCTACGCCACCGATAGCAGTTGCCCGGCGTCCCACGACCTCATCCCAATACTTCAGCACACAGGAGCGGTAACGTTTCTCGGACTTCAACTGATTGATTCGGGAGAAGCCTACAAACAAAGCCGTCATACTGTTGGTATGCTTATTGTCTAAGAATTCATGACGTATATCCTGATTCATGTTCTCGATGACAATCTGATGCGAGAACTTCTGGGCTGCTTTCAGGTATTTGGAATCATTGAAGATCTTATAGGCGTCGGCCAACACCTCGTTCATACCGCCGGTTTCCCATTGCAGTATCTGCATCTCCATGATATCGTTGGCAAAAAGCGATACTACCTGTATGGACCAGTCGCACAGTTTCCGGAACATCGTCTTGGCCGTTTCATTGCCGGCATAGACGTATGCATCGCGTAATCCGGCAAGCACCTTATGCTCACAGTAAAAAGGAACCCAACCGCCACGCTGGTTGTAAACGCGGTAGTCAGCATCGGCCATAGCTGTCCAGATTGAATTATCGGGAATTCCGCCCAGATATCCCTTCAAACCATCCTTGTTCGAATCGAAAACATCCTGACAATCCTTCAGCACTGTAATAACATGATCAATCTTCGTCTTGAAGGCTGCCCGCATCGATTCATCGTGGCAAGACTGATAGGAAATGGATATGGCCGACAGGTAATGTCCCAATATATGACCATCCATGGCCATTGCCGGATTCCAGGCAAAGCTTTCAAAAGGAGGATTCTGTGCTTCCCACTGATAATAGGGACTTTTCGGGTCGGACGTTGCCGAAAGACCTGACTGGCGGATGAACGGCGTTAGCATCCGGTCC
>JAGBQS010000194.1 GCA_017632695.1 Bacteroidales bacterium | reverse complement strand
TATTCCGGAGTCAGTTCCGGCATCTTGACGCGCTCAATGGCGGCGCGCTCCTTAGCATTCATCGATTTGCGCAATTCTTCACGCCAAGGCTCATTGCGCAGAGCCTGTATTTCTTCTTTTGTCATACCTGTGTCGTAAAGAGTTATTGGTTTAACGCAGCCAAAGCCTCGGTTTCCTCAGCCTTATAAGCACGCATACGCATCATCATCTCGTCGAAGTTTACTTCGGCGGCATCGAATTCGGGTCCGTCAACGCAAACAAACTTGGTCTTGCCACCCACTGTTACGCGGCAGGCACCGCACATACCGGTACCATCCACCATGATGGTGTTCAGGCTCACTACGGTAGGTACGTTGTATTTCTGAGTCAGCAGGCTGACGAACTTCATCATGATGGTCGGGCCGATGCAGACACACTTGTCAACATGCTCACGCTGGATAACCTGTTCGACACCCACAGTGATAACACCCTTCTGGCCGTACGAACCGTCATCGGTCATGATAATCACCTCGTCCGAATTGGCACGCATCTCGTCCTCGAGGATAATCAGATCCTTGGTACGGGCTGCAAGAACCACAATCACCTTGTTTCCTGCCTCGTGCATTGCCTTTACGATAGGCAACAGAGGAGCAACACCTACACCACCGCCGCAACAAATGACGGTACCGAACTTCTCAATATCGGTAGCATGACCCAAAGGACCTACCACGTCGGCCAGGCAATCGCCGGGCTGAAGCGCATTGATTCGCGTAGAGCTTGCGCCTACGGACTGTACCACCAATGTGATGGTTCCGCGCTCTGTGTCGGCATCAGCAATGGTCAGAGGGATACGTTCTCCTTTCTCATCCAAACGCACAATGACGAAATGTCCGGCCTTGCGGCTACGGGCAATGAGCGGTGCTTCCACCTCGAGGCAAGCCACCTTCTCGGAGAACATCTTTTTACTTACAATCTTGTTCATTGATGTAAATAGTTTATACTAATAATAATCTTCTGATTTATCATAACGCGGCGCAAAGGTACATTTTTTTAATCGAAATGCAAAGAAAACGTCGGATTTTTTTGACAAAAATTGGTAATTTTGGACTTATTTGTCATATATTATGATAAAATTGACAAGAAAACTATACAAATTGCATTTTTCTGTGTAAATTTGCAGCGTTATATAATAAAGATGTGGAATAGTATGATCAGAAAAAGCGTCACCATTCTTCTGTCGGTTCTCATTTTATTGCTGATTTTAAGTATCGGCATCGGCTATTACTTTACCAATACCGCCCTTTGTCCGGCAGAGAACAGAGGCCGCGACGTAGAACTGTGCAAGGAGCTTGTTTACAACCGCTACCCGGAACTGCGTCAGTGGCACGACTCGCTGCAGGCCAACGGCCTTTTGCGCGACACCTTCATCGTGGGCAACAACAATACCAGGCTGCACGGTCTCATTGTGTGCCATCCCGACAGTGACAGGATCCAGGACCACTCACTGGTTTTGCACGGATATACCGACGATGCAGAAATCATGATGCGCTACTATTACCTTCACTACGAAGTGCTGAAACGGAACGTGATTGTTCCGGAACACTTCGGACACGGACTGAGCGAAGGAGACCACATCCGTATGGGCTGGCTCGACCGTCTGGAAATACACCATTGGATTGAAACGGCTCACAAGCTCTGGCCTCAGGGCGAACAGATTGTACACGGACTCTCGATGGGAGGTGCCACCACTATGATGCTGTCCGGCGACCCTACCCCCGATTACCTGAAAGCCTTTATTGAAGACTGCGGCTACACCTCGACGTGGGACCAGCTGGCATATCGGCTCGAAAATGATTACAACCTGCCGGCCCACCCTGTTCTCGACTGTGCTGACTGGGTTTGCCAGCGACGTTTCGGTTGGGGCTTCAAGGAATCGTCGGCAGTCGCACAATTGGCGAAATCCACAAAACCGATGCTTTTCATTCATGGTGATGCCGACGATTTTGTTCCTTGCCGTATGGTTTACCAATGCTACGACGCCAAGCGACAGGGTTATAAGGAACTGTGGATTGCTCCCGGCTCGAAACACGCCAAGACCATACACGAACACTGGGATGAATATATCGGACACGTCAGGAACTACCTGAACGCAGTCCGGAATTCAGAAACTGCTACCGAAACTTCTGCCCAATGAAAAAGATACTGCTTCTTGCACTCTGTATGCTGCTTACCCTTACCGCACATGCAGCCGACCCGAACAATACCGGCAAAGCCGACACCAAGCATCGGCCCAAGGTAGCGCTCGTACTGGCCGGTGGCGGAGCCAAAGGTCTGGCACACATCGGAGCCATCAAGGTACTCGAAGAAGCAGGAGTCCCCATTGATATGGTGGTAGGCAACTCGATGGGTTCGATTGTGGGCGGCCTGTATGCTCTGGGCTACACGCCTGCCGAAATGGACAGCGTGGTTCGTCATACCGATTGGATCGGACTGCTGCTCGATACCCCCGACTACGGCAACAACATGCTTATTGCCAAGAAACTGAGCGAGACATTCCAGTTGCGCGTGTCGCTCGATCCGGAAAAATGGACTTCTTCGTCATCGGTCAGCAAAGGCGGCATTCTGCAAGGGCGCAACGTCATGAGACTGCTGAGACGGCTCACGGCAACCGTTCCGGATTCTGTCAACTTCGACCAGCTTCCCCTACCCTTTGCCTGCAACGCTACCGAAGTGCTGACCGGTCGCATTTACGAGTTCCACGACGGAAGTCTGCCTCAGGCCATGAGAGCCTCAATGGCAATCCCAGGAGTCTTCACGCCGGTACAGGCAGACAGCCTGCTGTTTGTGGATGGCTTCGTAACCAACAACTTTCCCGTCGATGTTGCCAAACGTATGGGCGCAGACATTATCATCGGTGTGGATCTGATCAGCAACACCCCACCCATTGAGCGCTACACCAATCTGATGGAACTGGTAACGCATATGATTGACGTAAGCGGAACACACCTCTACGAAGAGAACATTGCACGCAGCGATATCTATATTGACATCGACGTGACCGAATACAGTTCGGCCAGTTTCGGCGCAACGGAAATCGACTCGATGCTGATCCGCGGAGAACGCCGGACCCGCCAGATGCTACCCCAAATTGAGGCGCTGCGCGACAGGCTGCAAAAACAATACGGGGCTGAAGAACCCGCCTATATTAAGGCCCACCAGCTCAGACAGGAAGCACTGCGGCAGCTGGCAGCCCGAAAAGATTCGGTTCCGTTCAAGAATATTGTCAGACAATCGGCAGCCAACACAATGGACGATGACGGATTCTTCCGTTCCATCCGCTCGAACTACCTGTCCAGTTCGGCCAATCTGGGTGCCCGGTTTGACAACGACGAGTACGTATCAGCTCACGTAGCCATCAACTTCCGGATGCCGGTATTCAGAGGCAACTCCCTGATGATCTATGGCCGCCTGGGTCAGCGTATGGTAGGTTCGGCCACATTGGCACACTTCTCAAGACGCGGCATTGTGGGAATGAGCTATCAGTACAGTCGCGGCGATTACAACTTCTACCATAAGGGGGTACGCGTGAGCGACATTACCCGCAACCAGCAGATTACCCGGCTTTATTACGGACAGACCTGGCATAAGGCCCTCTGTACGATAGGTGTGGCTTACCAATGGGACAAGTACACCGAATTACTCGTCAGACACACCGTAGCCAATCTCTCACCCATCGGCGAAAATGACTGTCAGCGCTTTTTCTCGTACTATGCCACTTCGGAGTACAACTCGCTCAATTCCTCGTATTTCCCGACTAAAGGCAACAGCATAAACGCCAGACTGGATGTGCTTTCGGACAACCTGTATCAATACGACGGCAAAGATCTGATTCCGATAGCTTCTCTGCGCTGGACGGGGGCCTACACCCTTGGCAGCCGTTTTACTGTGATTCCGCATGCATCGGGTCGCGCCATCTTCAACAAACGTTACAATACGCCGGTCAGTATGGCAAATATGATTGGCGGTCTCAAGGACGGTATGAAAGTGCCGCAACAGATGACGATGGCCGGAATTGCAGACCTCGATATCATTGAGAAGAACGTAGTCTGCCTTTCCGGATTGGGATTCCAGCAACGTATCGGCAAGCTGCATTACCTGAAAGGGAGCATCGACGGCAGTGCCATGGGCAGCAATATGCCCGACCTACTTGAGCGCCCAAGTTTTACATGGGGATGCCAGGCAGGCTACAGCTATAGCAGTATGGCCGGTCCCATCTCTCTGATTACCTACTGGAGCAAACGGACTCGGGACGTAAAACTGATGCTCAACTTAGGATACTGCTTTTAACAGTAATGGAAATGTTTAAATAAGTCAAGATAATGGAAAGAAAAAATTTTGCATTCATCAGCTACAACCACAATGATGTAAAGTGGGCCAAGTGGCTGCAAAAGAATCTGGAAAACTACAAGCTTCCGACAGAAATTCACAATGAATTCGAGGACAGCCGGTTTATCCGACCTGTGTTCCGCGACCAGACCGACCTGAACACGGGCGTGCTCGGTAACGTGCTGCGCGACAATCTGCTGGCTTCCAAGTTCCTCATTGTATTATGTTCGCCCAACTCTGCCAAATCGGAATGGGTCAGCAAGGAAGTTCAGTCGTTCATCGAATGGGGACGTCTGGACTGTATCATCCCGCTTATCGTCGACGGTCAGCCTAACTGCTATAACCCCGATTTGGAGTGTTTCCCGCGTTACTTGAAAGAATACACCAGCCAGCATCCGGAAACCGAACTGCTGGGTGTCAGCATTGCCGAGGTAGGCAAAGAGAAAGCCTTCATACGAGTGGTGTCGAAGATGCTGGGTGTTTCGTTCGATACGCTCTGGAAACGCCACGAACGAGAACGCCGTCGCCGAATCGCCATCCGCACACTGGGCAGCATCGTTGCCCTCTTCCTCCTCTATTGGCTGGGACTGCCCGTTCAGCTCTCCATGACCCTTACCGACCAGCAGCATCAGCTTCCGTTCGGCACAACAGCCGATGGTGTAGGCGGAGTTCTTTATGTGATCGGAAACGAATACCAGCTATAGAGTCTCGACACAACCATCCAGCTCTCGAGAGTTGCCGGATTCCAACGTTT
>JAGBQS010000193.1 GCA_017632695.1 Bacteroidales bacterium | reverse complement strand
GTTGGTGCCCCACATGGCGGGCCAGAAGTAGTTGGCCTTGAGGCGCAGCAGGAGTTCGAAAACTTTCTCGTAGGCCTTGGAGTTGATACCCCCGAAATGCCTGGTACACCAGGTGCCGAACGATGGCCACTCGTCGTTGATGAAGATGCCGCGATACTTTACGGCAGGCCAGTCGCAGTCGCGTCCGCCCTCGTAGTAAAGCTCGTCCTGATGCACTACGGGCGCATCGGCCATCCAGTACCAAGGGGAAACGCCGATCTGCCGCGAGATTTCGTAAATGCCGTAGATGGTGCCGCGCTTGTCGGTGCCGGCAATGACGAGGTTGCCGTCCACCACATCGATGACGTAGCCTTCCCAGTGGCCCCGGATCTGCTTCACGTCGAGTTTCTTCTGCCGGATGAGGCGGTCTATCGGCTTGCTCTTGCCGATGGTGCCGGCCAGAATGACATTCTGAAGGGCTGACGACTTTCCGGCAGGCTCGGCATACGGCACAACGGGCGACGTATGACCGGTTACGCGGCCGATGTCGGCTCCCAGATTATCGGCGGCACGCAGCACACCTTTCCAGTCGGCGGTATCTACGCAGATACTGACGGGCTGCCCGTCCTTAACGAGGCAGAAACGGTCGGTCTGCGCCATCAGGCCCGACCAGACACAAACAAGAACTGTTAGAAGAATGACTTTTTTCATAAATATTAGGAGTTAATGGACGATATTATTTAAAAAGGTGTTAACGGGAGATATTGGGAGTTAACGGACGTTTGTTTCGCCTGCATAGCGGGAGTTAACGGACAAATAATTTGTCCCAGAGGTGGTATCGTCCGTTAACTCCACAGGCTGAAAGCCTGTTAACTCCTGCTAACTCCTATAACTCCTAAATTAGCGGATAACCAGAATGAAACCGCCGCGGGGCTTGCACTGAATGGAGGCAGGCTTCTGTCCGAGGGTGCTGATGTCCCAAGGCTCACCGTCGGCAAAGAGTGTGATCTGCTTACCTTTGACGAACGGCATAGGCAGCAGCAAAGTCTGCGGCTCGTCGGTGCCGTTGATGCCTGCCACATACCAGGTCTTGCCGCTACGGCGTGCCAGCACGACACTCTTGCCCGGATAGCCGGAAACAAAACGGGTCTCGTCCCAGGCTGCCGGCAACTCGCTCAGGAACTGCTTCACCTCGGCGGGCTGTGCCAGGAAGCTTTCGGGACGGTCGGCCAGATGCTGCAAGCCGCTCTCGAAGAGGACGGTCAGCGCCAACTCGTGGGCGTGGGTGGTGATGTGCGGATGCTGGGAATCGGAGAAGGCGCAAGGGGTATAGTCCATCGGCCCGATCACGTTGCGCGTGAAGGGCAGCGTGGCATTGTGGCAGGCTGCCTGAGTGGTGAAGGTGCCCACGTTGTTGTACCATTCGGCGCCGTAAACGCCCTCGGTGGAAAGCAGGTTGGGCCAGGTACGCTGCCAGCCGCGCGGAACGGTTGCCCCATGGAAGTTAACCAGCAGATGATGACGGGCGGCACTTTCCAGCAGGTCCAGACAGAAATCCATGTTCCTGAGGTTCTCGCCCGAGAAGAAATCAATCTTCACGCCTGCCACACCGATCTCTTCGCACCAGGCAAATTCCTTCTCGCGGTCTTCGGGCTTGTTGAGGCGGTACTTGGGTGTGGGCGCACCGTCCACCCAGCCTACCGACGAGTTGTACCAGATCATGGGCTTCACGCCCTGCTGATTGGCGTAGCGGACGGCATCCTCGATGGTGTAGCCGTCCTTCATGGTGTCCCATTCGGCATCGATGAGCACGTACGGCAGCTTCAGGGCTACGGCCAGATCAACGTACTGGCGGATGATGTTATAGTCGTTGGAGCCGTGATTGTATGCCCAATAGACCCACGACACCACACCAGGCTGAATCCATCGGGTGTCCTGCAGCTGACAGGGTTCGCTCACATCGGTAATGAGGGTTGATTCCACCACATCGGCCAGACTGCCGACGATGGCCACACGCCAGGGGGTGTGCCATTTGCCCACTACCTTCGAGGGATTGTCATCGGGCACCACCCGATAAAGCTCGCCCTTGTTGAAGAGGCAGGAGGCACTTTGCTGACGCTCGATGTTGGCTTCGGAGATCAGCACAAAGACATCGTCCTGCGGCTGGAGCAAGGCGGGATAGCCCCAGCGGGTGTTCCATCCTTCGGGGGTCTTCCACACGCCGCTGAACGAGGAGCCGGCCGGGGTCTTGTACGATGTGGTTTCGGGGAACAGGCCTTCCGAACCGTCGCCCCACTGCATCATCCAGCGACGTGTTCCTTCGGGAATCCGATAGGCGGTCTTCTCTTGCGGGAACAGGCCTTTCAGGTCGGTAAACTCGTAGCGGAAAGCCACGCCGTTGTTGTAAACGCGCAGCACCATCGACTGCCCCTCACCCATCGGCCAGCGGTATTCGTTGTACTCGTTGACGCAATTACTGCGCTTGCCCGAAAGCATGGTGTAGCGGGTCTTTTCTTTTTGGCTGAATACGAAATCCGGTGCTGCATTGTTTCCTTCGAGGCCCACCTGAGCCAACTGCAAGGCTTGCTTTCCGTTACAGGATACGGTCACTCCGTCGTCCTGTACCGACACACTCAGGTGACGGTCGGGCGAGGTGACTGCCGTTTGAACTTTTGTTTGGGACCAGACGGACATCGGCAACGCTACCAATGCCAGCAACAGAATGATTTTCCTGCTCATTTCTTTTATTGAATTAAGGTATGTAAAGTTTGTAATTTACTGTAAATTCCTTTTTGTGACGGCAAAATTAGGGTTTTTGCGGGACATTACCAAAATTCCGCTCCCTTATTTGCCGTTTTTTGGTCCATTTTTTCGCAAAAGCTGATAATGTTGTAGCAAATATTGCTTTTTGGTGTACTTTCTCGAAAATAGTAAAGAGTAATGTAGTTTGGTCTTGCTCCTTCATTCTACATTACTCTTTACCCTTTACTCTTTACTCTTTACTCTTTACTCTTTTTAATGAATTCTATCTCAACAATCCGTAACTCGCTCTTTGTCTCACCCCCGTTCTTGGCCTTGAAGAGGTCGAGCTCGCCGGCAGCGGGTTCGGCCACCTCGACGATGCCGCCAAAGGCATCCTGATCCTTTCCGGCACCCTTCAGACGGATGGTAATCCGGTCTGACTCAACACGCCGGGTTGGGGTCAGGTGGATATATCCCAGACTGCGTTCGGTCTCCCCCCGCCAAATCAGTTCCTTACCGGCATAGATCTCGAGCGGATAGCTGCGCAGACGCCAGCCGGTGAGTTTCAGGCAGATATCGTCCACCACTGTATTCTCCGCCAACTGATAGGTAATCCAGGCAGTTGAGAGGCGTCCGTCGTTTTTCCATTCGGAGAGTTCGTTATCGTCGAAGCTCCGTACGGCATGTTCTCCGTCGAAGCCGGCCTCTGCCCCGACAATCCGGATGCCTTCGGCCTTCTCGCTGTACGACACTCCGTCGGGTGTTTCGCCGCGCTCCATCCAACCCTTGAGCGAGTATTGCGGCAGATAATGATTGGCATCCACAAAGGCGGTCTTCACCTCGATTTTGGCCGACCGCAGACCCTCAGCGGAGGCTGTCAGACGTATTTTGCCGGCTTTCCTTGTGGTACGCACCAGCACCCGGTTCACACCGCATTCGACGGGCAGCGACAGTGCGCCCACATAGTTATCCGAAACATTCTTGGTGGCAGCTGCATCGAGCAGACCTGCCGGACGGTTCTCGTCGGGCTGCTGGAACTGTGTATTGTTCCGAGTGGCAATACCGCCTATCCAAGTGGCATTGCCCTGCAGACTGAAATGAATCAGACGGTCGTCCAACGGACAGCGTCGGCCTTCCTTGTCGAGAACCTCCACCTCGAAGAGTACCATATCGGCTCCGTCGGCCTTGGTTCCCTCGGGATTTGCGATAGCCGTAAGCTTCAGCCGGGCGGGAGCACCTGCGGTTTCCAGTTTGTACCGGCTTCCGTCGGAACCGACCGCTTCCAGTACGCCCGGCTCGTATGCTACATTCTGGAAGGTAAACAGATAGCGGAAACTCTGCTTACCCTTGCCCAAAGATTTTCCGTTCAGGAACAGTTCCACCTCATCGGCTGTTGATACCACATAAACGGGTTTGGCAATCTCTTTATCCTCTACACTATACTCTTTACTCTTTACACTTTCCCCGTAATTCCAATGCCCCACGATATAGGTCTGCGGTTTTTCGGGTTCAACCCAACCGTTCCACATTACCTGATGGACAAAGAAGGCATCCTTGGGAATACGCATCGCATCGGTCACACCGCTAGTCCGATAGTTGGATTCGCCTCGGTGATGGGTGTTGGTATCGCTGAACACAATCTTCACGCCGCCGCTGGACACGCGGGTGCCGGTTCCCGGACGCTCGCGCCAATAGTCGTACCACCGACGCACCATCTCGACCGCAAACTCATCCATGTTGTGATTGTACTCCCGAGCCGGTTTGCCCCGATACAGCGGACCGTCGCCCTCCTTGTGGAAAGGATAGCTCTGTTCGTCCCAGTACTTGCGCCAACCCTCATCGCGGCAATATTCCATGGCCCACCTGGGGTGCTTGTGGCTCTTGTTGATGTAGAGCATCTCGCCGCCGTATTCGGCTTCGTCGATGTCGAGCATCTCGCGGCTGCCGATGGCGCGTCCTCCGTGAGGATCAAACTTATCGCGAATGGCTTTCATCTCGAGCATGTGTTCGCGGCTGATACTCTCGTTGCCGCATTCGTAGAAAAGAATGCTGGGGTTGTTGCGGTTATAGACAATCGCATCGCGCATCACGCCCGTACGCTGCTGCCAGCGCGGACCTTCCACGTCTTTCTCCGCATCGCCAGCTGGCATTGCCTGAGGCAGACCCACACGGTCGCACGACTCGATGTCCTGCTTCCACGGGGTAACGTGCATCCAGCGTACCATGTTTCCACCCGATTTCACCATGAGGCCGTTCGAGTAATCGCTCAGCCAGGCAGGCACGCTGATACCTACGCCCGGCCACTCGTTCGAGGTGCGCTGGGCATAGCCGTGAACCATCATCACGCGGTCGTTCAGCCAGATCTTGCCTTCGCCGAAACGGGTCTTGCGGAAGCCCGTGCGGGTGATGACCTGATCCTGTCCGGCATCATCGAGGCTGTTGCGCAGGTAAGTCTCGACCGTATAAAGGTAGCCGTAGCCCCACGACCAGAAATGCAAGTCTGTCACTTCCTTTTCGGCCTTGGCGATAACGGTTTCGCCCGGCTGAAGGGTGATCCGTTCGCTACCGTTGAAGCCCGTTACCTTGTTCCCGTCGGCATCTTTCAGAACGACGGTCAGGAAGAACGAACGTTGGCGGGTATCCTCGTTCCGAACCTCGCTCTCCACATGAATCACGGCTTTATGCTGGGCAATATCGAAATCCGTAGCATAGACATACGTGCCCGTTGTCCCAAGATTAGAATAAAGGGGCAACGTCTGATACAACTTGCCGGTAATGTGCAGATATACGTTCTTGGGCAGACCGCCGTAGTTGGCGTTGAAGTTCTTATCGTTCCACTGGTAGCGGCTGTCGAGCGTCCGGTCGCGATAGTCCCACGAGTTATCGCAACGGACAGCCAACAGGTTCTCTCCTTCTTTAATATAAGGAGTAAGGTCGAAGCCGAAAGCCATCACGCCGTTGTCCGAGAAGCCCACCTTCTGACCGTTCAGGAACACATCGGCTCCCTGACGCACGCCCTCGAACTCGATGAAGAATTTCTTCTCGCTCAACGCTCCGCTCTCCACTCTGAACTTTTTCCGGTACCAGCAGACCGTATCAGTCAGATCGACGATATCCTTGCGGAAGGCTTCATCGCCGTTGAAGGCGTATGGCAGCGTTACCTGTTGCCATGAGGCATCATCGAAGTCCGGCTTGGCGGCTTCGGCAAAATCGCCGACCTGCAATTTCCAGTCACTGTTGAAATTAAGCTTCTGACGCTCTACAGCCTGTACGCCTACTGCGAGCATAAGCATTAAAAATATAACAATCTGCTTCATACCTTACTTATTATATACTTTCTTCCCGTTCTGAATGAGGATTCCTTTGTAGGTCCCGCTGACACGCCGGCCGAAAAGGTCATAAATAACGCCATCCTGGCTGGCCGCACTCCGGTTATCGTTTAAGACATCCCGGATTCCCGTTTCCTGCCGGCGGTTCTGCACTTTGGCAGCTTCGGCCCAGGCATCGGCATCGGTCTGCAGGTCTGAGCCCAGATAGTAACCCGTATGGGTAGGCTGGTTGTAGCCGATATTTTCGTTGAGGGCCGATAGCCAATAGCAGTGATCGGTCATGAGCCAGGGGAACTTGTGGGTGGTCGGATACCAGGTGGAGAAGATCTTGATGTCCTGCAGACGGGTATTGTCGGGCACGATGATTTCCTCGCGCCAGTCGCCGAACAGATCGCCGTACCACGAAGGGTTCGACTTGGTGCCGTTGATGAACGTTTCGGAGTAGCGGTACATGGTGAAAGTGCGGCCGTACTTGGGACTCTGAATGATGTTGTCCTCGATGAGCTGGCGGGAAAGCGAGCCGTCGAACCAGACAGCCATCCCGCAGCCGCCCTTCTGTCCCTTGGTATTGATGTCGGTTTCCGTTCCGTCCTGCTGGATGTAGTTGCCCTGATAGTAGAAGAACTCGCAGCCGGGGTATTCGGGGAAGAAGTCGCCCACCAGGCATCGGCCCATATCATTGTCGGAGTCGGCAACCTTTTTCCAGATGACGGATCCGTCGCGTGCATCGTGCAGAGCCACCATCGTCT
>JAGBQS010000192.1 GCA_017632695.1 Bacteroidales bacterium | reverse complement strand
TAGCAGGCTTGCCACATCTGGCTGAGAAGAATTGGTACACCATTTAGAAACAGTGGAGGGTTTGACACCCATTTGTTCAGCAAGCCACTTGTTGGTTCGCTTCTTTTCAACTAAAACGACTTTTATACGATTTATATCTTCCATATCACTCGGATTTACAGCACAAATATAGTGAAAATAAATCACTTTTACGAACATTAATCGTTTTTAGTCATTTTTTTACCCTCCATTTTTATACTTTTTTATGAGTTTTGCCAAATCAAAAGCTGTTTTTATAACCAATTTCATGACTGAACCATCACTATTTGAACATCTTGGATGGCATTATTTCGCCTCTGCTATTAACAATCTAACAGCATTTCACCGTTCTTGAGGTTTATCCAAACGTTATGAGCACTGTCTCAATTTGAAACTAATTTTTGGCCACTCTTGCTATCTATACATAAAAATTATGTCAAGATTGGCAGTTTTTCGAACAATAGCCCGACAACCGAAAAGTTGCCGGGCTATTTGTTTATTTCTATTTGCAAACTTCAAATTTTGGTAAACGTAAAATAACAGCGCGCCGGATCTGGCGCGCTGTTATTTTACTTGCGGTAAATCTTCTTATTACCTTCAATGAGGATGCCCTTCTGAGCGTTCTTCACCTGCTGTCCGCCTAAGTTAAAGAGAACAGGAGTTGCGGTATTGAACAGCTCGAAACGGGCCAGCGAGGTTTCGTCCTCCGTGTCCTCGTCGGCAAAGACTACCTTCACGGCGCGGCCTGGAGCCGTAATGAACTCGGTCGGCACTTGCAGGTAAGCCTGCTGGCCGTCCAGCATGACAGCCTCATCAGGAGCATAGAAGCGGTACTCGCCAACCGTATCCAGCTTGAGCAGGAAGTTGCTCTTATCGCCGGTGGTGGCCGAAAACTCCGAAGCCGTCAGCTGAGCCTTCAGCAGGTTCACATAGTAGGAATGCGAAGTGGTGAACGGCAGTCTGTACGACTGTCCGGCAGCACCCTTCAGCACCAGACCCGTTCCGGCAGGCACATCGTAAACGCGTACCAGCAGCACCTCGTTGTCGGTCTTGTTGTAACCGGCAGCAATGTATGCCTTCACTTCGGCACCCGTAAAGTTCAGATCCATAGCGCTGCTGTACGTAACCATCGTGCCGGTAAGGGCAATCAGCTGAGCGCAAGCCTCGAAGGTAGCCTTAACTACGAGACTCTCCGATACACTCCGAACTGCATACTGATTGCCGGCAACCTGAGCGGTTACGTCCACATCGTTTACGGTCAAGGTCTGTAACTGATAGCCCTCGGCGGGGGTAATCTGGAATACGATATCCGAACCGAAGTCGACCGTCGTCTCGGCTGGCTGTCCGCTGGCAGCAGTTACATCGCCCACCGAAACCGTTCCGCCTTCGCCGGCCTCTATGCTGATCCGGTACGAGAACTCCCTGAAGGCGCCGAAGTTCTTCCAGCCCGTAGCCAGGCTGTACAGTTCCTTCGTGCCGCCCGGAACCCACAGGGTAGCATTCATAAAGGTGGTCTGGCTGAACGCTTCGTCGGCAATGGCGATAGGCTGCATCCACGGAGCCTTGACGCTGATTACCGAAACGCCCGATGCCTGATAGCCGATATCGGTAACCTCCTTGCCGAAGGTGATATCCTGTACCGTCGGGAACAGAATCTGATCGCCTTCCGTAATCTGGATATTCCTGCCCCAGTACACACTGGTAATGGACGGGCAGTAGGCAAACGCGCCGTAGTAGCCGTTATTCAGCTTGAGCGGTTTCGGGCTGTCGGCAATCTTTACGGCGGTCAGATAGCCATCTTCGCCGAAGATGCGTTCACCCAGACTGTCGATACCTGCCGGAATGGTAATTTCGGCCAGCGAGGATCCGCTGAACGCATAGCCCTCAATGAGAGCCAAAGATTCCGGCAGCCGGATGCTCTTCAGCTTTTCGCAGCTGTTAAAGGCACCATAACCGATCTTCGTCACATGGTTGCCCAATGTCACGTTCAATTCCTCCACCGACTGGTCATCGCCCGCATGCTCAAAGGCATATTCGCCGATTTCCGTCACGCCGTTGCCGATAATGACGTTTGCCAGCTTCGGGTTATACTGAAACAGATGGGGATTGATGTAAGTCACATTCCAGCCGAAGGCCACGCTGGTTGCTTCGGCAAAAGGATTGTTGAATTCAGGCAGCTCCAGGTTACGGCCCAGATAGATCTCTTTTTCGCAGGCACTGTAGGCAAAGGTGCCGTAATAGCCGTTCACCATCTTGAGCGGTTTGGGGCTGTCGGCAATCTTCACAAGTGCCAGGTTGGGGCATTCGCCGAAGACACGCTCACCCAGGCTGTCCACGCTTACCGGAATGGTAATCTCGGCAATTCCGGCTCCGCTGAATGCATAGCCTTCAATGAGGGTCGTAACCTCCGGAATCCGGATGCTCGTCAGCTTTTCGCAACTGTTAAAGGCGCAATAGCCGATCTTCGTCACATGGTTGCCCAAAGTCACACGGATTCCATTTTCCGCCTCGTCGCCCGCATGTTCGAAGGCATATTCGCCGATTTCCGTCACGCCGGTGCCGATAATGACTTCTTTCAGTTTCGGGTTATACTGGAACAGATAAGGGTTGATGTGCGTCACCTTATCGCCGAAGGTTACGCTGGTAGCTTCGGCAAAGGGATTGTTGAATTCAGGCAGCTCCAGATCGCGACCCAGGTAAATATCTTTTTCGCAGAGGCTGTAGGCAAAGGTACCGTAGTAGCCGTTCACCATCTTCAAAGGTTTCGGGCTGTCGGCAATCTTCACGTATGACAGGTAGTTGTTCTCGCCGAAGGCGCGCTCTCCCAGACTGTCGATGGCAACAGGAATGGTAAGCTCGGTAATATGGCTTCCGCTGAACGCATAGCCTTCAATGAGTTTCACAGACTCCGGAATCCGGATGCTCTTCAGATTTTCGCAGCTGTTGAAGGCTGCATATCCGATCGTCTTCAGACTATCGCCCAAAGTCACACGGATTTCCTCCTCCGACGAATCGCCTGCATGTTCAAAGGCATATTCGCCGATTTCCGTCACGCCGCATCCGATCTTAACCTCATTCAGCTTCGGGTTATACTCAAACAGATGCGGATTGATGTAAGTCACCAGATCGCCGAAGGTTACCTTTGTAGCCTCGGCAAAAGGATTGCCCACTTCGGTCAGCTCCAGGTTACGGCCCAGATAAATCTCTTTCTCGCCGTAGCTGTAGGCAAAGGTACCGTAATAGCCGTTCACCATCTTGAGCGGTTTCGGGCTGTCCTCAACCGTCACTTTGTACAGATAGTTGCACTCGCCGAAGGCACGCTCACCGATACTGTCGATTGTTGCGGGGATAGTCACGCTTCTGATTTCCATTCCGGAGAAGACATAGCCGTCAATTTGCGTTACGGTATAGACCTCGTTGTTGTACCTGACTGTCGAAGGGATAATCAGTTCGGACGAAGCAGATCCGGCACTTATCATAGTCACGGTCTTGGCATCGGCATCGAGCACCCTGTAACTGTAAGTCCCTACAATAAAAGTGGCTTGCGCATTGGCAACCATCGCCGTTAAGGCAAATAATAAGGTTAGAAAAAAGTTTTTCATAAGCATTTTGGTATTTGGTTAATTAATGATTGTTTTCCGGGACAAAGATAGGAACTATTTCTGAAACAGACGCAAAAAGAGTGAAAAATATGCAAAAACGGGCGTTTTTTTGCAGTTTCAGGCTGAAAAAGGGGCTTTTGCAGCAAATTCAAACTAATTGACAATCTTATTACACTTTACTCTCATTTATAATTCACAAGGAGGGTGCGTCATTTGGCACACCCTCTTTTTTCTGGGAAAATGCAAATAACATACTTTTACACTGAAAAGTTGGCACATGTGACACTTTTTTAGTCTAAAAATATCTCCAAAATATGCACAAACAAAATGCAAGGGAACCTCACGGCCTCCTTGCATGTTACTTTCGCCACAAAGGTACACTATTTTAGGAAGTCACTTTGTACATTTACAGGAACGAGTTGTAAGCCTTGAGGAGTTTCTCGTCATAACGGTTCAGTGCGTACCCGGATCCGTTATAGAGGCGGGCAAACTCCTTCCAGTCCTTTTGCTGCAAGGCGGCCAGCATCGGCTTGTTTCCTCTGATGAAACGCAGACTGAGCAGCAATTGCCGGCAGTCCGACTCGCACATGCTGCGGACAAAGCTTGCCACATCGGGCGAACCGCAGGCAGCATGGTTGAAGCCCATGATCTGGAACATACCCCATGAGGCCGAGGCGTTGGCTGCGTCTTCGTTGATCTTGCGGGCACGGAGCAGGCGGTCGTATTCCGCTTCGCCGCCCAGATAGTATTCCTTGGTCCACTTGCGATAAAGAATATC
>JAGBQS010000191.1 GCA_017632695.1 Bacteroidales bacterium | reverse complement strand
GTGCAGCGCTTGGCCTGTTCCTCGTATTGACGTACCACCTCCGGACCGGCTTCCACCAGACTCAGGGTAGCAACGTCCTGCGCTACCATCAGGTCGCGCAAATGACTGCCCCAACCGCCGATGAAGGTCTGCGCATCGAAGCCGCGGCGTATCACCTCGTCGAGCATCAGCAGGGCAGCCGGGATATTCCCCTGCAGGGCAGCATCGGTCAGCCGGAAGAAGAGTTCGTAATCCAGGATGTTCAGATTATCGATGGCGGCCTGATAGGTCACGTTGCCGTCGGTGAACGACACAATCTGATCGAAGACCGACAGTGCATCGCGCATACCGCCGTCGGCCTTGCGGGCTATCACCTGAAGCGCCTGCGGTTCGGTCTTGATGTTCTCCTCCTGAGCGATGCGCTGCAGCTGGTCTACAATATCCTGCACGGTAATGCGCTGGAAGTCGTAGGTCTGGCAACGGCTCAGGATGGTTGGCAGGATCTTCTGCTTCTCGGTGGTGCACATCACAAAGATGGCGTGGCGCGGAGGTTCCTCGAGGGTCTTCAGGAAGGCATTGAAGGCAGCCGTCGAGAGCATGTGAACCTCATCGATGATAAAGACCTTGTACTTGCCGATCTGGGGCGGAACCTGCACCTGATCGATCAGGTCGCGAATCTGATCCACACCGTTGTTGGAAGCGGCATCCAGTTCGTACACATTATACGAACGCTGTTCATCGAAACTCTGGCAGGACTCGCACGTGCCGCAAGCCTCCCCCTCGGGCGTCAGATGCTCGCAGTTGATGGTTTTGGCAAAGATACGGGCACAGGTGGTCTTGCCTACTCCGCGCGGACCGCAAAACAGATAGGCATGTGCCAGTTTGCCGGTCGCAATGGCATTCTTGAGCGTCTGGACAAGCGCCTTCTGACCCACTACGGTCTTGAAACTTTGCGGACGGTATTTTCGTGCACTTACTATATAATCGGACATAAGTTGTACGTTTTTATGGTCGCAAAGATATGCTTTTTCTGCCATTCCGCCAAATTTTCCATCAAAATAATCAAAATTTCACTGTTTTTTCAAATTATTCTTACTATCTTTGCGGCATAAAAATCATCGCACAATGAAAAAAGTAATCTTATCACTCTGTCTGACACTTGTCTGCGGCCTCGTTTGGGCCGAAGTCCGCGAGCTGACTTTCCCGAAAGTTCCGGTATTCAACGACTCCATCGGCTACGGCTACGACCTGAACACCCAGTGGGACGGCAAGTCCAAACAGCCGTTTTTTGTGAGCTTCAACCTGCCCGACGGCAACTATCGCGTAACCCTTACCTTAGGCAGCAAAAAACGCGCAGCCGTAACCACCGTGCGCTGCGAGAGCCGCCGCCTGTATGTGGAGAATCTGGCGACGCAGAAGGGCAAGTTCCAGACCGTTACGTTTGTGGTCAATAAGCGGAACCTTTACTTTACCGATGCCAAGGGCAAGACCGACAAGGTGAAGATCAAGCCGAACGAAGGCGGCAAACTGCACTGGGACGAGAAACTCACCATCGAGTTCAACGGCGATGCTCCTGCCGTGCAGAGCCTGAAGATTGAACCCGAAACATCGGTCCCTACCCTGTACCTGTGCGGCAACAGTACGGTGGTTGACCAGAGCAACGAGCCCTGGGCTTCGTGGGGCCAGATGATTCCGAACTTCCTGACCGACCAAATTTCGGTTGCCAACTATGCCGAAAGCGGTCTGGCGGTTGCCACGTTCCTGTCGCAGAACCGCTGGGCCAAGATACGCAGCCTGCTGAAACCGGGTGACTATGTGCTGCTGGAGTTCGGCCACAACGACCAGAAGACCGACGACCGACCGGGCAACGGTGCCTATTATGCCTTCAGCCATCAGGTAAAACAGATTTACGATGAGTGCCGGGAGGCCGGCGCCACCTTTATTCTGTGTACGCCTACCATGCGCCGGAGCTTTGAGGGCAACCGGGTGGTAAATACCCACAAGGATTATCCGGAAGCCATCCGCGCCATCGCTCAGCGTGAGGGTATAACGCTCATCGACCTGCAGGCGATGACTAAACTGTTCTACGAGGCGATGGGTCCGACAGAATCGACCAAGGCGTTTGTGCATTATCCCGCCAATACCTGGCCCGGACAGGACAAGGCGTTGGCCGACAATACCCACTTTAACCCTTACGGCGCCTACGAGATTGCCAAGATGGTGGTGATGGGCATTAAGCAATCGACGCTGGATGACCTGAAAGCAAGGATCAGTCCGGCGTTTACGGACTACGACCCTGCCCACCCGGATGCCTTCGACTCGTTCCACTGGAACATCAGTCCTTTTGTGGATATTGTGAAGCCGGATGGGAATTGATTCGCAAACTTGCATGCGAATGGGAGTTAATAAATGGGAGTTAATAAATGGGAGTTAATAGGAGTTAGCAGGAGTTAGCAGGAGTTAACGGACGATACATCCTGCTGACGGGAACAAGTAGCTAAATATTTACGTAGCCGCAACAAACGTCCGTTAACTCCACAGGCTAAGCCTGTTAACTCCAAATAACTCCCGTTAACTCCTAATAACTCCCGTTAACTCCTAATAAAAAACATACATATATATATGAAGAAACTTGTGATGTTCCTCTCGGTTGCACTGACCGCAGCCAGCCTGTTAGCTCAGGAGAGGAAGGATGCCAACGGCATCAACGACACTAC
>JAGBQS010000190.1 GCA_017632695.1 Bacteroidales bacterium | reverse complement strand
AGTACCGTCTGATGCGTCAGCAGCAGGGTAAGACCGGCGATGGTGACAGTACGCTGCGCAGCTGGCAGTCCCGCGGCTACATTGCCTATGATGAGGTGAGCGGACGGTACTGTAAGGTTGGTTTGAAGAGGGTAGAGAGTAAAGGTGTTTTGAGAGAGTAAAGGTGTTTTGAGAGAGTAAAGTTTAAAGAGTATAGAGTAATGTAGAATGAATTGGGAGTTAGCGGTCTTTGACCGCTGGAGTTAACAGGAGTTAAAGGAGTTAGCAGACGATACCTACGCAGGCGAAACAAACGTCCGATAACTCCACAAGCGAAAGCTTGTTAACTCCTACTAACTCCCATTAACTCCTTTATAATTAATATTATGCCAAGAGGAATAAGAAACAACAATCCGCTGAACATACGTCGTACAGCGGATCAATGGGAGGGGCGAGAGGGTGATTCTTTTAATCGTCCGGCAACGGCATGTTATCGGCATCCATTTCGGAATTGTCATCCGATTCGGAATCTTCGGAAGCAGATTCATCGACAACCGGACGGTTATTGATCTTTACCTGAACGCCATCCAGGGAGCGGACATAGTCCACCAGCTCGCTGGTGATACGCACCTTACGGTTGCGGCAGAAGAGCGGTACATGATAATGACGGATGGCATCCTCCACCTCGAAACGCAGGGAGGTAGAAGGACTGCGACGGTCCTCGCCTGCCGGCTGGTTCAGAATCTCGTCGCACAACATCCGCACAATCTGTTCGGTGAGGTGGCGATGATCGATGGTTACCGTGAAATCCTCGATGAGGGAATCGGCCACATCGCTCAGCTGGTCGATCTTGCCGATCGTGAACTCGTAGTCGAGAAAGTTCTGCGGATTGCGGGCAAAACGCTTAGGCTGATACTTGGCATGAATCAGCAGGTACATGCCCACCTTGCCGTAACCGCTCCACTGCGGGAAGTTCTGGCCGAAAAGCGCAATCTCGTGCTTGCCCGAATAATCCTCGAGCGTAATCACACCATAAGGATTGCCCGCCTTGCTCATACCCTCGCGCCAGTTGGTAACCAGGCCGCCGCAGACAATCTCCCGTCCCATCAGGCGCATGATGCGTTCCTGCTCCTGCGGGGAGGTTTCGTTCAGCACGCGGGCAATATCCTCGCGTCGGGGATTCGGGATGCTCGAGAGTTCTGCCATCGTGGTATTGCAAGCGTACAGAAGCTGGAACTTGTATTCATCGAGCGGATGACCGCTCAGATACAGACCCACATATTCCTTCTCGTTGTTGAGACGTTCCAGGTTGCTGACCGGTTCGGCATCCGGTACAGGCGGATGAGCAATATCGATCTCGGCATCGCCCAGATCATCGAAGAGCGAAGCCTCGTTGCTCTGCTTCTCGGCACGGAACTTCTGTCCGTAACGCACCAGCTGGTCGAGGAACATCTCACCGCCCTTGGTCGGAGCCAGATACTGCTCGCGACGGTAGCCGCCCAGACTGTCGAAGGCTCCGCTATACACCAAAGCTTCGACGCACTTGCGGTTAACGGCACCCAGATTGACGCGCTCAATGAAATCGAAGATGTTCTTGTACGGTCCGTTGGCCTTGCGCTCGGCTACAATCGCTTCGGCTGCGCCCTCTCCCACCGACTTGATACCTGCCAGACCGTAACGTACGGCACCTTCGGCATCCACGCTGTAACGCTCGCGGGAAAGGTTGACATCCGGACCCTTTACCGACAGACCCATGGCGCGACATTCGTCCATCTGCTTTGCCAGCTCGGTAATATCGTTCAATGAACGCGAAAGCACGGCAGCCATATACTGTGCCGGATAATGCGCCTTGAGGTAAGCCGTCTGGTAAGCCACCCACGCATAGCATACGGCGTGACTCTTGTTGAAGGCGTAGGACGCAAACTTCTCCCAGTCGCCCCAGATCTTTTCCAGAATCTTCGGGTCGTGGCCGTTCCTGACGCCGCCTTCAATGAACTTCGGCTTCATGGCATCGACGATGTCCTTCTTCTTCTTACCCATCGCCTTACGGAGCGCATCGGACTCGCCTCGGGTGAAGTCGGCCAGCAGGCGCGACAAAAGCATGACCTGCTCCTGATAAACCGTAATGCCGTAGGTATCCTTCAGGTATTTCTCCATCACCGGAATATCGTACGTAATAGGCTCACGACCGGTTTTGCGCGCAATGAACGACGGGATATAGTCCATCGGTCCCGGACGGTAAAGGGCATTCATGGCCACAATATCGCCGATGCAGTCCGGATGCAGTTCCTTGAGGTACTTCTGCATGCCGGGCGATTCGAACTGGAAGGTTCCCACCGTATGACCCGATGAGAAGAGCTCGTAGGTCAGTTTATCGTCGATGGGGATGTTATCGATATCGATGACATCGCCCGTAGTCTCCCTGATGTTGTCGAGCGCCTCGTTGATGATACCCAGGGTCTTCAGTCCCAGGAAGTCCATCTTGATCAGACCGGTCGATTCGATGACATGTCCGTCGTACTGCGTTACCAGCAGCTTGGTACCGTGATCATCGACCACCGAAACCGGCACAACGGTATCAATGGGATCACGTCCGATAATCATACCGCAGGCATGTACACCCGTACCGCGCACGTTACCCTCGAGCATCTGCCCCAGACGCATCACGTTGCGGATAGCCGGATCTTCGCTCTCGCAGGCATCGGCCAGTTCCTTCACTACCTTGATGCAGTTCTTGAGGTTGCACTTCAGGGCCTTGCCGTTCTCTTCGGGCATACGGTCGGGTACCAGACCAGCCAGATGGTTGGCCACCGGAATGGGCACCTTCTCTACACGGGCCATATCCTTGATAACCATCTTGGTAGCCATTGTACCATAGGTAATGATGTGCTACACACGGTCGGCGCCGTATTTGTTCTGTACCCACTCGATGACTCGCGGACGGCCGTCATCGTCGAAGTCCGTATCGATATCCGGCAACGAGATACGGTCCGGATTCAGGAAACGTTCGAACAGCAGGTCGTACTTGATGGGGTCGATCTTAGTAATGCCCAGACAGTAGGCAACAGCCGAACCGGCAGCCGATCCACGACCGGGACCGACCGAAACACCGATCTCTTCGCGGCAGGCACGGATAAAGTCGGACACGATGAGGAAGTAGCCCGGGAAGCCCATCGTCTTCATAATGTGCAGCTCAAACTTCAGTCGTTCCCAGACCTCCGGCTTCAGGCTGTCCTGAATCTCCTGATCGGTAACCGACTTCGGATCGGCCTTGAAACGGGCCTTGATCTCGTCGGAGCCATACAGCGGTACCGCTCCGCGCATGGTGAGATGCTTCAGATAATCGGCCTCGAACTTGATACGGTAAAGCTTCTCGTAACCGCCCAGTTTCTTGATTTTCTTGTGTGCTTCCTCTTCGCTCAGAATGACGTTTCCGTTCTCATCGCGGGTAAACTCGTCAAAGAGGTCCTGTTCGGTAAGCCGATGCCGGTACTCGTCCTCATTGCCGAATTCGGCAGGAATCTCGAAGTTCGGCATGATAGGCGGGTTCTCAATGTTATACTCCTCGCACTTCTCCACAATCTCGACCGTGTTACGCAAGGCTTCCGGCACATCCTCGAAGAGTTTGTTCATCTCTTCGGTGGTCTTGAACCATTCCTGTTTGGTATAGCGCATGCGGGTCGGATCGTCGAGGTCCTTGCCCGTATTCATACAGATCAGATGGTCGTGGGCCTCGGCATTCTCTTCGTCCACGAAATGAACATCGTTGGAACAGATCAGCTTCACTCCGTGCTTGGCCGACATCTCCTGCAGGAAGCGGTTGTAAGGAACCTGCTTCTCGTAGCACTCCGGATTGTAGAGAGGATCGGTAGTCTTGTGACGCTGCAGCTCCAGATAATAATCATCGCCAAACAGGTTTTTGTGCCAAAGGATAGCCTCCTCGGCAGCAGCCAGATCGCCCGACTCGAACTTCTTGGCAATCTCGCCACCCAGACAGGCTGAGCAGCAGATCAGGTCTTCGTGATACTGCTCGAGCACAGTGTGGTCAATACGCGGACGCATGTAGTAGCCGTCCACCCATCCGATGGAAACCGCCTTGATGAGGTTCTGATAACCCTTCTTGTTCTTGGCCAGCAGAATCAGGTGCCAGCCCGACATATCGGCCTTGCCTTCTTTCTGCTGCAAGGTACGACGGGCCACATAAACCTCGCAGCCGAAAATCGGTTTCACTCGAGGCAGGCCTTCTTTCTCGCGCTTGCCGTTTTCCTTGGCAGCAACGTCGAAGAATTCCTTGATGCCGAACATATTGCCATGATCGGTGATAGCGAAGCCGGGCATTCCGTCGGCGGCTGCCTTGGCAAACAGGCGGGCTATCTTGCACTGCCCGTCGAGCAGCGAATATTCAGTATGTACATGCAGGTGTGCAAAAGGTTCCATTACTCTATAGTAAGGTTTTCGAATTCAATTTTCTGTGTCGTTCTCAAAATCAGCGTGTAAGAACCGGCATTAATCATACTGCCGGTTGTGGTGCTGACCGTCTTGTATTTGGGCGGCGTGACCGGATAGCTGATGCTGCCCTCGGATATGATACGGTTATCGGCATTGCTGCGCAGTTCCCAAGTGGCAGGCACATCGGACCCGGTGGTGTTCCGATAGCGGAAACGCATCACATATTCGTGCGCCAGTCCGGTGTTGAAAGCAAACTTCTGCGTGCCGTCGGGTTGCTCCTCCGGAACGATGACAAGCGGCTGGCTCCGGTCGGCATCGTGATTGGGGAAATAGTCCTTCGGCGTAACCGGAAGCACCATCGTCTCGAGCGCTGCCCAGGTTAAGCCTGCCGAATAAGGGTATCCCGGAGTATCGGGCACGGACGGCAACGTGAGGTTAGCTGCAATCTCGTCCATAGTCGAGACGGCTATGGCCGAAACAACCGCCTGTCCGACCTGTACATGCGGGAAACTGATAACAAGGGAATCTCGGTCGAGTCCGGATATCCGAAGCGTGCTGCGTATGAGCAGGTTCCGCCCCTTGCATACCTGCCAGATGTCGAGATTAGGGGCGTAATCAACGCCATTGATGGTCACATTGTATGAACGCTGCCCCTTGCTGCTTGCCCAGGGTTCGACGCTGAAAAGCTCCACGATATAGGGCGCAGACTTATCGACCGGGAAGGTAAACTTCAGGTCGCCCCTGCCCCATCGGAACGAACGTACCAACGGCTGGTCGGTATCGAGCAGCAAACGGGGCGTTTCGCCGGTATAGGCTACCGCTACCGGGGCATCGGTAATGCCCTGAGAAGCAAGTACAGGACAAAGACTGTCGGCTGCGAACTCCCTGCGTTGTGCCCACGAAGAGGAGAAACGGGTATCGTCGCCGATCCAATGCTGCCCCTGACTGTCGGTCAGCGAATCTCCGCCGCAGTTCAGCCGGTACAGATAAGTCATGCCCGGAGTACCTCTCAGCAGCAGGCTGGCTTTTTCATCAGGCTCGTAATGACACAAGGTATCGGCCAGCAGGCTCTTGGCAAACTCCGTCGGCTGTCCCCAAGGGGAATACAGACCCTTGTAGTTAAACGGTCCGACCTTATCAATGAGGCGCAAGGCCTCGTCGGGCTGCCAACGGCCGGGATTGTCGTGCGAGTACAACAGCCACTGGAAATGACCGCATACGCTATCGCGGACTGATACAGCCTGCTGCATTTTGCTGCCTAACAGCATGGCAAACTTCTCTTCGGAATGCGGTGCCTTACTGTTGAACACCGTGAGCGTATCATGAAGTCCCAAGGTTCGCCAGGCTCCATACTCGCCGTTCAGCAACTGGTTATTCTGCTTGAGTTCGGCGGCATAGTTATCAAGGTTCCCGCCGTATGTGCCGCTCCAGTTCTGGATTACATTCCAGTCGGTACCCGAACCGCCGTTGCAGGTTGTTATCAGGCGGCCCGGAGCCGGATTCATGACAGGCAGCTGATCCTGATTCATCTGACTGACAGGACGGCACTGCGGATCCATCTCACGGATGATATCGGCACACTCGCGGGCGAAATCAGCCGGCAGCGTACTCTCGTTCTGCAAGCCCCAAAGCACAACGCTCGGATCATTCCGCCGCTCACGGACCCACTGTCGCAAAAGTGTCTTGAAGTTTTCCCGAAAAGCCGGCGTATCGTACCAGATATGAGCCGAGAACTGCGCCCAATACAGGATACCCAGCCTGTTGCAATCGTTCACATAACGAAGATTGTGCGGCTGGTGAGCCTCGCGCACTGCGTTATACCCCAAACGTTGCAGCAGTAGCATCCGGGCATCAATTTCCTGATCAGGAAGCGCGTGGCTGTGTCCGAAAGCATGTTCGTACTCACAAACTCCGTTCACGAACACCGGCTCCCCATTAACGAGCAACTGTCTGCCCCATTGTATGCTGCGGAAGCCGAAATCGGTAAGCAGCCGATCGGCCAGACGCCGCTGTGAGGTTGCCGGATCGAAGCACATCAGTTCAGAAGATACCTGATACATGTTCGGATGTTCCGGGCTCCATCGGGATACTCCCTTCGGCAAAGGGATGGTCTGACGGACCAACAGTTTCTGACCGCGTTTCAGTGTAAAGCGCACATCCTGGACTGCCACCGTGCTATCCTGTGTGGACAGACAATGCAGTTTGGTGCTGAGAAGCACCCGATGGTAGCTACGGGAGCCGTCATTGGAAACTTCGGACTCAACGAAAAGCGTATCGCAGGCTGCATTGCTCCAGACGTGTACACCAAACGGCTCGAAGCAAATATCCTCAAGTTCCTCGATTTCAACCCCTCGGAAAAGGCCTAACGGCTGGCTGCCTTCGCTGAACCCCCACTCGCTGCTGCACCCTCCGCATACCCAAGGCAAGTCGGTAATGCGTGAAGGATGATGACAGATAACGGTAAGCCGGTTCTTGCTCAGATATATCTTGGAAACCGGCAAGGTGGTTACAACGCGTCCGGCCGGCTGATGCCGGCATAATGTATCACCGTTCATGACTACCGTGACATACGAGCCGGCTCCGTTGAGGCGCAACCGGTAGTGCTTACCTGTCTGACGGTCAAAATCGGAATCACTGTACGATGTGAGAGGCAGCGAGAACTCGATGTTATAGCGTGCCTCTCCGTGCAGATTGCCATGCAGCAGCTGACGGGCCCCGTAGTAATCATCGAAGTTATGGGGCAATTGCAGGTTCTGACAGACCAGGCTGTCGCCATACCGCGCACTCTCTTCCGGATAACACACGGCTTTCCAACCCGTGTTCAACGTGTATATACGTCGGCCACGGGCGGTGGCTACCAACGGCAGGCAGACAAGCAGAAACAGAAGCAGACGTTTCATTTCTTACAGTGATCGAGCAGGAAGCGCATCTGCCGGTAACGGGTCTCGGTGCTGATCCAATGCTCGTTTATAGGTGTGATATAACTTTCCTTCGGACAGGTCAGGGTATTCCAGACGGCATACGAGGTGGTTGGCGGACATACATTGTCATTATAACCCCACGTCATATATACCGGACACTTCACCAGACGTGCAAAATTGACGGCATCGTAATACTGAAGGGTACGGATTACGTCGGAAGTCAGCTGTACGCCCTTATACTTATTACCGAAATGCGGATAACCTCCGGTACGTCCTTTTTCGGAATAGGCAGCCATATCGCTGATAGCCGGATGGGCAATCGCGATAGCTGTAACACGAGGATCGAGAGCCGCCAGCACAAGACTCAAACCGCCACCCTGACTGTTTCCCTGAACGAGGATGTTCTGTCCGTCCCACGCCGGAAGGGTGGTCAGATAATCGACCGCCCGAACCAGTCCGGCATATACGCGCTGCATATAATAGGTATCGCGGTCAGCAATTCCGTTGGACAGATAGCCGGCTGCATAGTGATCGCCGAAAGCCCGGGAGATATCCTGATAAACCTCGCTGCTTAAACGCGGATCAATACCGTGTATCTCCATTTCGAAACGGATACAGTTACCGTCGGTAACATAAAACTGGGTCTTAGCCGGATCCATGTGCTTCACTCCCGCTCCCGGAGGAGAGATAACTACCGGATAACGGCCTTCCTTCTTGGGAAGTGACAGATAACCGTAAATATATGACTGGACATCCTTTCTCCATGTACGGATCTTGACCAGATAACAGTCAATCCGATCGTTCGAGAAGTCGGGTGCCGGTTCGACTGTATATTGTAAAGGCATACTTCTCTGCTCATCGAGCACCGTTTTCCAGAAGGACTCGAAGTCTGCAGGCATTTGGGTAAAAGGTTGGATTTTTTCTGGCGAGAAACCTACCTTGATATGATTTCTGTATGTCTTACCATCAATGGTGCACGACATCT
>JAGBQS010000189.1 GCA_017632695.1 Bacteroidales bacterium | reverse complement strand
CGTGATCCGCGTTGGTAAGCTGGTTAGCTACAAAGCTGGCCTGCAGGCGGAAATAATCATCCGGATCCATGTAAAACTGTGCCATCGCACTACCGGCACCCATCATCAGGAGGGCAACCGCAAAAAGTTTCTTGATTTTCATATTCATTTGGGATTTATGTGAATAATATTTCAAAGTTGTAGACAAATGCCGAACCTGACCCGGCAAATCCGTCGTCGGTCACAGTCGGACATCTTTGCCGAAGGGTGCCAGCGACAGGCGCGCCATCTTGAAATGCTGCTTTCCGAACGGAATGCCGATAATGGTAATGAACAGCAGCAAACCGAAAACTACGTGCACCAGCCACGCATATAATCCTCCGAAAATTATCCAAAGGATATTAAGCGGAACCCGGAGACAGAAAGGCGGACAGTCCGTATCGACCACCTCCGTTCCGAAAGGCCACAGACAAAGCAGACCGATCTTGAAAGTCTGCAAAGCTACAGGTATGCCGATGATTGTTACAAACAGCGACAAACTGGCCGTAAAATATCCTACAGCCGAAGCAAAGCCTCCCAGAAGCAGCCAAATCAAGTTTCCAATAATCTTCATAACCGAAATTAAGGGATAAAAACTAAACCTGAGAATTCCGTAATATTATGTCGGGGATTCCGTTTTTATGTCGGGAATTCTGTTTATATTGATGGAAATTCCGTTCTCAATGGGTTCCCGACCCTTTCTCCTGCATCACCTGTATGGCCAGATCATAAACCTTGTCATGCTGAGCCTCGAAGGCTTCGTCCAGGCGGGCATTCAGCGCCGATGCCACCTCGTCGGAAAACAATCCGAAGGCCGAGAAGTCGTCATCGGGCGTAAAGTCGAGATTCAAATCGTACCAGATGAAACGGAAGAACGCCTTGATGTCCTTCGCATTCTTGACGGGTGTGCTGTAAAACGCGTTGTTCAGCACTTTTTCGTTCAGGGTTTCGTCCATATCTGAAAAGGATTGATTCGTAAATATTCGTAATAAAAAGATCCGGTCGCTTTCTGCTATGCCTTAATAGGCCCGGTCGCTGCGGTCGTAATCGTCTGTTGCCGACTGTTCGCGTTTCAGGTAACCGTTCACTTCGTCGGCCATCAGATGCTGGCTGATCCTGAGACGGGACCACTTCAGGAACTGGAAGCAGGAGACAAACAGGATGATACTCAGCACTGATATTACCACTTCCGAATCGGTTACGGCTATATACATCAGCAGGAAGTCGTACAATGTGTGTGCCAGAATGGGAGCCGCCAGCGTCCAGAAAAGATTCCACATCTTATTATCTCGCTCAAACCAGTAGAGCGAAAAGAAGTAGCCCATAAATACGGCCAGATAGTAATGGCAGGGAACCGCCATAAATGCTCTTGCCATACCCATTGAGAGCCACTCGTCGCCGGCTCCGAACAGATAGGTTACATTCTCGAAGGCGGCAAAGCCCATACCGACACAGACGGCATAGACAATTCCGTCCATCTTCTCGTCGAAATACTTATTGCGGCGAACCACCAGCCAAAGCATCAGGAACTTGGCGAGTTCCTCGGGAACGGCTGCTCCGAAGAAAGCCAGCCGCAAGGCTCCCGTCCAATCGGTATAGTCGTCGGAAAAGAAGCCCAGATTGCTGAGCGGAATGCTGAAACAGAACGATACCACAATGGAAAGTATACCGAAGCCGAACGCACGTTTCAGCTGCGACCAGGGTTCTGGCTGCAGCCGGTCGGCCTTGTAGATATGGAAGACCAGTAACAATGCCGGCAATAGGGCTACCAAGAATTGTATCATAGACTCAAGTTTGCCGCAAAGATAAACATATTTTCCGAATTATTAACCTTTATGGTTAAAAAAATGCATATTTGGGGTAAAAAAAGCCTGCACAGTAAAACCATGCAGGCTAAATTTAAGGTAAAGAGAAAGCTTTATAGGTATTTTTGTTGTTTGCATTTCAGCATTCAAACCGATCGGGAAGACTCCGGAAAGGTTCCTTTCGGTTTGCGGGTGCAAAGTTACGGCTTTTTTCGGAGACCTGATGACAAAATCAAGGAAAAAAAAGATAAAATCGTTTATACATCCAAAACTGATATGCTAAATTTGATACATTCTATCAATTTGGGAACATTTCACGCCAAATGTAACATCATGTGTGCATATCCTGCTACCATGTTACAGCTTCGGCCCGAATGTGTTCAGTATGACCCAGAAACAGGGTTGCCAGCTGTTCAAACTGCTCCACATCGCCCGTAGTATAATAGCGGGTCTGTGCATTTTTCGTGAGACGGCACTCCATTTCCGGATGACGTAACAGATAATCCTTCAGACTGTAGCTGACCGGTGTCCCTTGCGGCATCAGGATGATTTCCGGATGGTCGAGTTCCTGCAGAACCTGCTGTATCAGCGAGGTGATAAGCGGATAGTGCGTACAACCCAGGATGATGGTATCGATTTCCGGATCGGCCTCCAAAAGTACGGAAAGGTCGGCCTTCACTTCCCGATACAGTTCAGGCGAGTTCAGTTGTCCCGACTCAATCAGCGGCACCCACTTCGGACAAGCGCGGGAGGTCAGGATAATGGGGAACTGACCGGCCTGCTGCTTGGCCAGTTCCATATCGTAGGACTGCGACGAAACCGTAGCCCGCGTAGCAACCAGTCCGATATGACCGGAATAAGTCAGGTTCGACACACGCTCGACGGTCGGACGGATTACGCCCAGCACACGTCTGGTCGGATCGTCCATGTGCGGCAGTTCGTTCTGCTGGATATTACGGAGTGCTTTGGCCGAAGCCGTGTTGCACGCCAGAATCACTAACGGGCAACCCATATCGAACAGACGCCGCACAGCCTGATTGGTAAAATCAAAAACCTCCTGAAAGGAACGGTCGCCGTAAGGTGCCCGCCCGTTATCGCCCAAAAAGACATAATCATATTGGGGCAACAGGTGATGAATCTCACGGAAAATGCTCAATCCGCCGAAACCGGAATCAAAAATGCCGATAGGTCCCATCCGATAATATTTTCAAAAAACTGGTATTTGACTGCGGCAAAGGTAACGATAAATCGGCAAAGTTGACACCGAAACCTTGAATTATTTATTTAAAATGTGCAAAAAACACCCAAAAAGGACTAAAAAGAGGGTTTCCGAAGCCAACCTATCCGATTTTTGATTATATTTGCACCCGTGTTTATACGCAATAATTCAATCAATCCATATTTCAATTCACAAACAGTCATGAAGCAATACAAGTTGCTCAACAACCTCTTCGGATGGGTAGCCTTTGCCATTGCCGCCTACACGTACCTGAGTACGGTAGAGCCGACCGCCAGTTTTTGGGACTGCCCTGAGTTCATCACCTGTGCCGATAAGGGCGAAGTCGGACACCCGCCTGGAAACACTTTCTTTAATCTTACCGGACGTTTCTTTGTCAATTTTGCCGGAGGCGATGTCACACAGGCTGCCATCTGGGTAAACCGCATGAGCGCCATGTTCTCGGCAGCCACCATCCTGTTCCTTTTCTGGACGATTACCGCACTGACCAAGAAGTTTGTCTGCCGGAACAACGCACACGCCGGAACAGACCGCGAGGAGATGAGCTGGGGACAGATCATCACCGTTCTGGGTGCCGGTATGGTAGGATCGCTGGTTTACACCTGGTCCGACACGTTCTGGTTCTCGGCTGTGGAGGCCGAAGTGTATGCCTTCTCCAGTTTCATGACAGCCCTTGTGTTCTGGCTGATCCTGAAATGGGAACGTCACGCAAGCGGTGTGGAAGGTGACCGTTATATCATCCTGCTGGCCTACATCATCGGCCTCTCCATCGGCGTTCACCTGCTGAACCTGCTTTCACTGCCCGCCATCGTGCTGGTCTATTACTTCAAGAAGAAACCCAATGCCACGCTGCTGGGTTCACTGGGCGCCCTGATCATATCGGTACTGCTGATCTTCTTCATTCTGTACGGAATGATTCCGGGTATGGTCAAGCTGGCCAGCGCCACCGAACTGTTCTTTGTCAACTCTCTGGGCTTCAGCTTCAACACCGGAACCGGATTCTACTTCTTCTTCGTACTGATCTTCCTTGCCGTCGGCATCTTCCTGATGTACCGGAAAGAGACCTCCGACCGCACGCAGCAGATTATGCTCATCCTGGGCATTACCCTGAGCGGTGTGCCGTTTGCCGGCGACGGCTGGCTCATCGGCATTATCGTAACCGTTGTGCTGGCAGGTCTGATCTTCTACTTCGGCGAAAGGATCAATGCACGTCTTACAAGCAACATCCTCCTTTGCCTCCTCACCATTCTGGTCGGCTACTCAACCTTCGCGCAGATTATCATCCGCTCGTCGGCCCAGCTGCCCATGGACCAGAACTCGCCTGACGAAATCTTCTCGTTCACCAAATACCTGAACCGCGAGCAGTACGGCGAGTCGCCGCTGTTCTTCGGCCAGACATTTGCGTCGAGCGTTTTGCGCGACAAGAACGGACAGGTCATCAGCGAACAGGGCGCTCCCCTGTACGGCAAGAAGGTGAAGATGAATCCGAACGAACCCGACCGCTACGAACTGACGGGCTATCGCGAGAAGTACAAGTACAACTACACGATGCTCTTCCCCCGTATGTACAGCAACCAGACCAGCCCGAACCATGTGGGCGGCTACAAGGAATGGTGCAACTGGGACGAAAAGGATCCCGGACATAACGTCATCGGCAAGGACGGCAAGAGCATCAAGGGCGTTCCAACCTTCGCCGATAACCTGACCTATTTCATCAACTATCAGGTGAACTTCATGTACTGGCGATACTTCATGTGGAACTTCTCGGGTCGCGAAAGTGATGCTCAGAGCTATGGTGAAATCGACCGCGGACGGGCCATTTCCGGTATTCCTATCATCGACGAACTGTTGTTCGACGTTCCCGACCAGAGCACCTTGCCTTCCAGCATCGCCAACAACAAGGGTCACAACGTGTTCTACATGCTGCCTTTGCTGCTGGGTCTCATCGGACTGTTCTATCAGGCATTTGCCGGACGCGAGGGCATTCAGGGCTTCTGGGTGGTATTCTTCCTGTTCTTCATGACGGGTCTGGCTATCGTGATCTACCTGAACCAGACACCTTACCAGCCGCGCGAACGTGATTATGCCTATGCCGGTTCGTTCTATGCCTTCTCCATCTGGTGCGGCATGGGTGTGGTAGGCGTAGCAGCCCTCTTGCAGAAGATCCTCAGGAATCCGGTGCTGGCCGGAGCCGCCGCTTCGGTTCTCTGCCTGCTGGTTCCTGTCCAGATGGTCGGACAGACCTGGGACGATCACGACCGTTCGGGCCGCTATACAGCCCGCGACTTCGGCCGCAACTACCTCTCCTCACTGGAGCCGAACGCCATCATCTTTACCAACGGCGACAACGATACCTTCCCGCTCTGGTATGCACAGGAAGTGGAAGGCTACCGGACCGATGTCCGCGTCTGCAACCTCTCTTATCTGCAGACCGACTGGTACATCAACCAGATGAAGAGTCAGGCCTACGACAGTGATCCGCTGCCGATTGAGCTTCGCCGCGACCAGTATGCCCACGACAAACTGAACTTTGCCCATCTGGTTCCGCTGCGCGACGGTGAGCAGCCTTTGCATGCTGCCATGAACTTCCTGTACAGCGACGATCCGAAATATAAGAATCTGCCCAACTACGGCAAGCTCGACTATCTGCCTGCCAAGGTATTCGGCATCGACGTGAATCCGGAAGAGGTGCTGGCTTCGCCGTGCATCAGCGTAAAGGACAGTTCGGAACTGATTACCCACATGAGCATCGACCTGTCGGGTAAGAACTATGTCACCAAGAACGAGATTGCCGTTCTTTCCATGATCGACGGCATCAGCCGCACAGGCTGGAAGCGTCCTATCTACTTCGCCACCACCGTCGGTCGCGATATGTACATGGGTCTCGACAAGTACTTCCGTCTGGTGGGTCTGGCTTATCAGATTGTTCCGCTGGCCAACGGAGGCACCTCTTCGCCCGACATCGACAAGAGCTACGACAACCTGATGAACAAGTTCATCTGGGGCAACATTCAGGACACTACCATCTATCTGGACGAGAACAACCGCCGGATGTGCCGCACCCAGCGTATGATGTTCTGCACCCTGATTGAGCAGCTGCTCAGCACAGGCGATATGGAGCGTGCCCTCAAAGCTACCGAGTACTGCGACCAGACCATCCCTGCCGCCAATGTTCCTTACGAATACACCTCGCTCACGCTGGCTCAGGCTTATTACCTTTGCGGCAAGCCGGAGGAAGGCAACCGTATCCTACGGGCTATCATCGGCAGCAACGTGGAGTATCTGGACTGGGCATTCAGCCTCGACGTGCGCCACATGCGCCGTATCGCCAACCAGATCCGCGAGCAGTTGCTGACCATGCGCGATGCTCTCAATGTGGACCGACAGCACAACAAGGGAGAGTTTGCCAAAGAGTACGATGCGCAGTTCCGCAACTACTTCGAGAAAGCACTTTCAACCTATAAGCTTTTGTAATCCTTGTTCATCGAGCAACCACCTACTCTGATCCGTCGGCTGATGGCGCCCGACAGTCTGTGGAGAATCCCCTCGCAGCCGAAGTGCGTCTATCTGACCTTCGACGACGGTCCGACACCCGAGGTTACGCCTTGGGTGCTGGACTTACTCGACAAATATCAGATCAAGGCAACGTTCTTCTGTGTAGGTGACAATGTGGCTCGCTATCGTGCCATCTTCGAGGAGGAAAAGAAACGCGGACACCATGTAGGCAACCATACAATGAACCACATCTCGGCTCTCACCTATGGTTCCAAAGCCTACCTGGCCAACGTCGAGAAAGCCAACATGCTAATCCACAGCCAGCTGTTCCGGCCTCCTCACGGCTGGCTCCGCTGGGGACACGCCAACCTGCTCACCAAAAAGTACAGGCTCATATTCTGGGATCTGGTGACACGCGACTATTCGAACCGGCTGGATGCCGATCAGGTCATCGGAAACGTCAGGAAATATACGCGCAACGGCTCGATCATCACGTTTCACGATCAGCCGAAATCATGGCACAATCTTCAAAAGGCTCTTCCCGCCTCCATCGAGTGGCTGATGCAGGAAGGCTACGAATTCAAACTTTTATAAACTTACGATTATGGAAACAAACGAACCTAACAAGTATCTGGACACGCTGAAGAAATACGAAACAGAGTTGAACGACGCACAGGTTACGGCCGAAGTCAATCAGATTATTGCCGACGGCTACGAAGCAAACAACACCAAGGAAGTGCTCAACACCTGCCTGGGCTGCATCGACCTCACCACCCTCAACCCTACCGACAATGAGGAACGCGTCCGCGAGTTTACCCGCCGTGTCAATACATTCGAGGAAGCCTATCCGAACTATAACAACGTGGCTTCCATCTGTGTTTATCCGAACTTTGCCGAAACCGTCTCTACCTTCCTCGATGTTACGGAAGTGGACACCTGCGTGGTAGCCGGCAGCTTCCCGTCGAGCCAGACCTTCAACGAGATCAAGGTGGCCGAATGCGGACTTGCCATTGCCAGCGGTGCCGACGAGGTTGACATCGTGCTCAATGTGGGCCAGTTCCTGGCCGGGGTCTACGAAGAACTTTGCGATACCATCGAGGAATGCAAGGCCGCCTGCAAGGACAAGATCTTCAAGGTGATTCTCGAGACGGGCGAGCTGAAGACAGCCTCCAACATCGCCAAGGCTTCGGTTCTGGCTATGTACAGCGGCGCCGACTTCATCAAGACATCTACCGGCAAGACTCCGGTTTCAGCCACCGTCGAGGCTGCCTACGTGATGTGCAGGATGATCAAGGCATACTTCGAGCAGACCGGCAACCGCGTCGGCTTCAAGGTTTCGGGCGGCGTACGCACTCCCGAGGATGCCGTCAGGTACTACACCATCGTGAAGACCGTCCTGGGCGAGGAATGGTGCAACAAGAACTATTTCCGCATCGGCGCCAGCTCGGCAGCCAACAACCTGCTTTCAGCCCTTGTAGGCGAGCCGGTCAAGCACTTCCTGTAATCTTCGTTGATCTTCATATACAGTTGATCTTCCTATTAAAAAATTAAGGCAGCCCGTTCGGACTGCCTTCTTTGTTGCGTCATGAGCCATTATCCCCTGACGGTTACCTGCGTCGCCCCGAAGCCGTATTGCTGGAACGAGGCATCCTGCCACAGGCAGGTAGGATAGCGCAGACGAAGCTCATCGATGATTGCCTTACGAAGCACACCCTCGCCCTTCCCGTGAATAAAGACAATCTTCTGCCCTTTCCGGTGCTTATAGTTCTGCATCGTCTGACGGAAAACATCCATCTGATGCTTCAGAATGGCGGCATTGTCCATACCGGAAGTTGAATCCACCAATTGGCCGATGTGCAGGTCCACCTCGATGATGTCGCCCCGAAGCACCTCGTAGGGGCGCTGCTGAACCAGCAGTTCGAGCGGCAGCTTATGCGGAGCCACCTGTCCGTTTTTCCTGTCCTTGTTCTCAGGCCACTGTGCCTTGAGCAAAGCCAGCTTCAGACGTTCGTTCTCGGCCTCCAGTTCGTGAATACGTTCCTTGAGGCGGCTGTTTTCTTCCTTCAGGCTCTCAGCATCCCTGGCCAGCTGCATACGCGCCATAGCCGACTGGCTGGGCGGAGCCTGATGCGGAATGGACTGACCCGACTGTCGGGCATCGTCCTCGGCGCTTACCACCACGCACTGGCTGACGGGAACGGTCATCTCAAAACCGTCCTCATCCTCCACCTGGCAATAACTGCCGTTAATCTGTGTAACCGTTCCTCCGCCGACGCTGTCGAGGAACCGGATCTTATCTCCTATCTTCATATTATAAAAAACTAAACCGCAAAGGCCCGAAGCCAATGGGCCGAAAAAGAAAAAGTGACCCTTGTCCGGGTCACCTTTTCCTGTTTTGACCAAAAGAGAATCAGTTGTTCTCTGGACGGAGCTTGCGAACAGTAACGGCAGTCTGCCACATTTCCGACTCACGCAAAGCCTTGAGCTCCTGCTCGAGACCCTGACGATAGTCCGGCTTGCTGTTGCTGTCGATAGAGATCTGAGCCTCGTTACCGAGCTTAACGCTCATGTAGAGCCACTGCATGATTGGCTTAACGGCATCGTGGAAACGTGGATACCAGTCCAGGGCACCGCGCTGAGCGGTGGTCGAGCAGTTAGCATACATCCAGTCCATACCGTTCTTGGCAAAGAGAGGCATCAAAGACTGGGTCAGCTCCTCAACGGTCTCGTTGAAAGCCTCCGAAGGAGAGTGACCGTTCTCACGAAGAACCTCGTACTGAGCCAGGAGCAAGCCCTGGATAGCGCCCATCAGAGAGCCGCGCTCGCCGGTGAGGTCGGAAGTTGCCTCGCGCTGGAAGGTAGTCTCGAACATGTAACCCGAGCCGATACCGATACCCAGAGCCAGTGTGCGTTCAAGAGCACGGCCTGTAGCATCCTGGTAAACAGCATACGAAGAGTTCAAGCCGCGACCCTCCAGGAACATGGTACGCAAAGAAGTACCCGAACCCTTGGGAGCAACCATGATAACGTCGATATCCTTGGCAGGAACGCAACCGGTACGATCGTTCCAGGTAATAGCAAAGCCATGAGAGAAATAGAGAGCCTTACCAGGAGTCAGATACTGCTTCAGGGTTGGCCAAACGCTCATTACGGCTGCATCCGAAAGCAAGCACATAACGATGGTAGCCTTCTGGGCAGCCTCCTCGATTGAGAACAGAGTCTTACCAGGTACCCAACCGTCCGAAACAGCCTTGTCGTAGGTCTTGCCCTGACGCTGGCCGACAATCACGTTGAAACCGTTATCGCGCAGGTTCAGCGACTGACCTGGGCCCTGTACACCATAACCGATAACTGCGATAGTCTCGTCTTTCAAAATTTCACGAGCCTTCTCGAGAGGGAACTCCTCGCGGGTCATTACATTTTCGATGACGCCGCCAAAATTCATTTGTGCCATAATTGTTTAAATTAATGAATAGGTTATTTTATAAAATGATTAATCGTACAAACGGTGATCCTCTTCGCGCTTGGTCAGATAGGCATCCAGGCGTTCAATGCAGGACTTCGTGATGGCGATTCTGCCCGAACGGACAAACTGCAGCACGCAATCCAGCGAATTGAGTTCGCGGAAGAAGTTCAGGATATCGTCGGTGATACCGGTTTTCTCGACCGTCGTGAAAGTCGGGTTAACCTCCACGATGCGTGCCGCATAACGGCGCACGATACGGGAAATCTCCTTATCGGCAAGCACCATCGGAGTGGAGAGTTTCAGCAGGGATGTCTCGAGGATGAAGATCTCATCGTCCACAAAGCAGTTTGCCTGCAGCACATCAATCTTACGTTCAATCTGCTTGCAGAGCATCTCGGCCATCTCGCGCTTGCAATAGCAGGTAATGGTGTATTTGTGAACACCCGGCGTACTGGATGCGCAAACGTTCAGGCTCTCGATATTCACCTGACGGCGGGTAAACACAGCCGTAATCTGATTCAGGATACCGGCATAGTTTTCCGAATAGATAATCAGCGTATAGAGCGTCAGGCCCTCATGACTCTGCTCCTTGACAGGAGTCTTGGTCAGCCGTCGTGTCAGGTTCTTCTCAAAACTGTTCCGTTCGATGGCAGCCGCCGTCTGAACCGCAGCATCGAGGGCTTCCTGCGCCTCGAGCGCCTTCTCTTCGGCAGTCTGTCCGTTACAGTTCCGTTCGCAAGTATTGCAATCGCCGCATTCCGCAGCTCCGTATTTCTTATTTGTTTCCATTGGAAATAGTCACAGGGGTTATTCAATTTCAAGCAACATCTCATCAACATTCGCGCCTGGAGGAGTCATCGGCAGGACATTATCCTCTTCCTTGACGGCAACCTGCAGGAAGAAAGGACCGTCGGTGTCGAGCATCTCGCGGATGGCGCCGTCCAGATCCTTGCGGTCCACCACCGTACGGACCGGAATACCGTAAGCCTTCGAAATCAGCTCGTAGTCCGGATTGGTCATCGGTGTGAACGAATAGCGCTTGTTGAAGAACATATACTGCCACTGGCGTACGTTGCCCAGGAAGTTGTTGTTCAGCAGGATGATCTTGACAGGAGTCTGCTGCTCCATGATGGTACCGAACTCCTGGATGGTCATCTGCAAACCGCCGTCGCCCACAAACAGGCACACCGTGCGGTCCGGAGCACCGAAAGCGGCACCGATAGCTGCCGGCAGGCCGAATCCCATCGTTCCGCAACCGCCCGAAGTAACCACCGAACGGGGCTTGGTGAACTTGAAGTAACGGCAACCGAACATCTGGTTCTGACCCACATCGGTCACCAGGACAGCCTCATTATGGGCGGCTTCGCTCACACGGCTGACCACCTCTCCCATCAGAAGCGGACCGTCCTTCGGATGCAGTGCCGGTTCTATTACCTTATTATATTCCTTTTCCTCGTAGGGTTTGAAGCCCTCAATCCAACGGTCGTGACGGGTAGCATCCACCAGTTCGGTCACCTGCGCCAGCGTCTGCTTGCAGTTGCCCAGCACAGCCACATCGACCTTCACAATCTTATCGACCTCCGACGGATCGATCTCGAAATGAATGATGCGGGCCTGCTTGGCGTATGTAGCCAGATTACCCGTTACACGGTCATCGAAACGCATACCCACGGCAATCAGCAGATCGCACTGATTGGTCATTACGTTCGGTCCCAGATTACCGTGCATGCCCAGCATACCCATGTTGAGCGGATGATCGGAAGGGGCAGCCGAAAGGCCCAGCAACGTGGTTCCGAAAGGAATCTGAGCCTTCTCGCAAAGCGACAGCAGTTCCTTGCCCGCACCTGCCAGTTCCACGCCCTGACCTACCAGCATGAACGGCTTCACGCTCTGGTTGATCAGCTTGGCAGCCTTTTCAATCAGGCTTGGTTCCGGTTCGGGAACCGGCACGTACGAGCGGATGAAGTTCACCACCTGCGGCTCGTAGTTAACCGTACCGGTCTGAGCGTTCTTGGTAAAGTCGAGCACAACCGGACCCGGACGTCCGCTGCGGGCAATAAAGAATGCACGGGAAACAGCCCAGGCAATGTCTTCAGGCCGGCGAATCTGGAAGTTCCACTTGCTGATTGGCTGGGTTACGCCAACCACATCCACTTCCTGAAAGGCATCGGTACCCAGCATGGCAGCACCTACCTGACCGCAAATCACCACAATCGGAGTCGAATCGATCATGGCGTCGGCCACACCCGTAATGGTATTCATGGCTCCAGGGCCAGAAGTCACGATGCAGCAACCCACTCGACCGGAGACTCGTGCATAACCCTGTGCAGCATGCACAGCAGCCTGTTCATGACGAACCAAGATGTGGTTAAGAGTCTCTCTGTGATCGTAAAGGGCATCGTAAGTAGGCATGATGGCACCGCCCGGATAACCGAAGAGAGTTTCCACTCCCTCGTGTTCGAGGCTGCGCATCAGCGCTTCTGCACCTGAAATCTTTTCTACCATATTTATGTTTCTAAACGTATTTGTTCTGAATGTATGACTTTTTTCAATTAATCGATGATGCGGACACCGCCCTTATCGGCCGACGAAACCGACTGGGCATAAGCGCGCAGAGCCTTGCTGACAACGCGGTTTCTCTTAAGAGGCTGCTGCGGACGTGCGGCAAGTTCCTCGTCGGAAAGCTTCACATTGATGCTGCGCGACGGGATGTCGATGACAATGATGTCGCCATCCTTGATCTTGCCGATGTTGCCGCCGGCTGCTGCCTCCGGGCTGATGTGGCCGATGGAAAGACCGGAAGTACCGCCCGAGAAACGTCCGTCGGTAATCAGGGCGCACTCCTTGCCCATGTGCATCGACTTGATGTACGAAGTCGGGTAAAGCATTTCCTGCATACCGGGACCGCCCTTCGGACCCTCATGGGTAATCACCACGCAATCGCCCTTCTGTACCTTTCCGCCCAGGATTCCCTCGCAGGCATCCT
>JAGBQS010000188.1 GCA_017632695.1 Bacteroidales bacterium | reverse complement strand
TCACCACGCAATCGCCCTTCTGAACCTTTCCGCCCAGGATTCCTTCACAGGCATCCTCCTGCGAATCGAATACCACAGCCTTGCCCTCAAAGTGCCACAGCGACTCATCGACGCCTGCCGTCTTCACTACGCAACCGTTCTGGGCAATATTGCCGAACAGGACAGCCAGACCGCCATCCTTGGTGTAGGCATGCTCAATGTCGCGGATACAGCCGTTGGCACGGTCGGTATCCAGCGACGGCCACTGGGCGTTCTGACTGCCCATCTGAGTCGAGAACCTGCCGCCGGGTGCCGAATGATAAATGCGGTCGGCCTCCGGATCGATGTTCTCTTTCGTGATGCTGTACTTATCGATATCCTCGCCCAATGTGGCACCGTTCACGCGCTTGCACGACAGATCGAGCAGATCGCCCTTGGCCAGCTCGCCGAGAATACCCAGAATACCGCCGGCACGGTTCTCTTCCTGTACCGAATACTTTTGGGTATTAGGCGCCAGCTTGCAGAGACAGGGCACCTTGCGCGACAGGGCATCAATATCGCTCATCTGGAAATCCACACCGCCTTCCTGGGCAACTGCCAGCAGGTGGAGCACGGTATTGGTCGAACCGCCCATCGCAATATCCAGCGTCATAGCATTCAAAAAAGCCTGACGGGTAGCAATGCTGCGCGGGAGAACGCTCTCATCGCCCTCTTCGTAGTATTTCTTAGCATTTTCCACAATGAGACGTGCGGCATCCCTGAACAGCTGGATACGGTTCACATGGGTAGCCAGAATCGAGCCGTTGCCCGGCAGCGAAAGACCGATGGCTTCGGTCAGCGAGTTCATCGAATTGGCCGTAAACATACCCGAGCAGCTGCCGCAGCCGGGACAGGCACAACCCTCAATCTTTGCCATTTCCTCATCGCTCACCGAGGGATCGGCACCCTTGACCATAGCCGTAATCAGGTCGGCATTCTCACCGTTGTATTTGCCGGCCTCCATCGGACCGCCGGAAACAAACACGGCAGGAATATTCAGACGCATGGCAGCCATCAGCATACCGGGCGTAACCTTATCGCAGTTGGAGATGCAGATCATGGCATCGGCCTTGTGGGCGTTGCACATATATTCAACGGAATCGGCAATGATATCGCGGCTCGGCAAAGAATAAAGCATACCGTCATGACCCATAGCGATACCGTCGTCGACGGCAATCGTATTGAATTCGGCCGCATAGCAGCCCAGCTTCTCGATTTCGGCCTTCACGATCTGTCCGATTTCGTGCAGGTGCGTATGACCGGGAACGACCTGGGTAAAAGACTTGACGATGGCAATGATAGGCTTGCCAAACATTTCACGTTTCATACCATTGGCTACCCAGAGAGCCCGGGCGCCAGCCATTCGACGACCTTCGGTGGTCTGTGCACTTCTTAATTGGATTTTCATATTTTTTGTAAAATGCCTTAATATACATTACCGAATTGGTGTGCAAATATACGAACAATATGTGAAACTACCAAAAAAAACTGAAAAATAATACCTTTTTCGGCTTTATTTGATAATTTTGCTATGAAGGGGCACTAAATTGATTGTCGTTTGCAACAGGAATTCGGCATAAAGGGATTATTTTGTCAACTGAATTTTGTATATTTATAACTTCAGGCAATGCGTAATCTGAACCGGCAGCTCCTCCACATAGTGAGTCACCATGATCAGGGTCTTGTCCGGCCGGCGGCAGAAGGCGGCAATCACATCGCGCACCAGGTTCCGCCTGTAGGTATCCAGTCCGTGCAGCGGTTCGTCCAGAATCAGCAGGGCAGGATCTTTTACAAAAGCACGCGCCAGCAGGCACAGACGCTGTTCGCCGGCCGACAGGGTCAGGAACAGCCGGTCCTTTAACGCTTCGATGCCGAACACCTTCATCCAGAACAGGCAGGTATCCGTCTGTTCCGGCCGCGGACGCTTGTAAAGTCCCACCGAATCATGCAGACCCGACGCTACGATATCTATTGCCGGACGGTTTTCCTTATAAGCCCGATGGAATTCCGGACTGACAAAACCGATGTGTTTCTTGATTTCCCAGATACTCTCGCCCGTTCCCCTTTTCCGGCCGAACAGGGAGATGTCGCAGGCGTATGCAGCCGGGTGGTCGGCACAGATCAGGCTGAGCAAGGTACTCTTTCCGGCTCCGTTACGCCCCTGCAGGGCCCATTTTTCGCCCCTGCGGACCGTCCAGTTCAAGCCGCCGTACAGCACGCGGTCGGTATCGGGCAACGGCAACGACAGGTTCCGGATGGAGATAATCTCGTCGGTAATCGAACCGTCGGCCGTCAGGTTGGCTGTTTCGTGTACAGGCAGCCCGACAATCTGTTCAGTCAGCGTTGCCGGCAGGTGCGACATCGGCAGGGAGGCATAATCCGGCTGATGATCCATATATTCCCGGCGGGTCAGCTTCTGCCCTACCTTCATATTCTCAACCTGCACCACATGCGTAATGTATTCCGGCACCCAGTCGAGCATTGACAGGACCATGATGATCTGTACCTCGCCGCTTTCGGTCAGCTGCCGGAAGAAACGGCTCAGCTGGTCGCGCATCGGAGCATCCAGGCCGATAAACGGGTTGTCCACAATCAGCACCTTCGGCCGCTTGATGAGATACTTGAAAAGCTGGTAACGGCGCATCTCGCCGCTCGACAGCAGGACCATACGCTTCTGGAGCAGGTCGCGCATCATGAAGGTATCAATGAGCGGATTCGCCAGGAACTCCGAATCATCCTCCGCTCCGGCAGCACGCGCCTCCTCTTCGGTCAGACCGTGTCCGGCAGCGCGTGCCTCATCGGCCGAAAGACCCGTTGCCGAAACGTTGCCCGATGCCAGCGCACGCTTCAGGACCGTGCTTACCAGAGGAGACTCGTCGCGGTCCTGCGAATTGAACCGCTGCTGGAAGTAATACGGTTTCTCGACCGACCCCAAGGCATCCTCGAAGGTCAGCTGTACGATGTTTCCGTACGCCGAAGGCTTTACGCCGGGGCCGAAATCGTATTCCAGCTTTCCCTGCATCAGCAAGGCCTTCCCGGTCAGCAGATCCAGCAGGTGACTCTTGCCGCCGCCATTCGGACCCATAATAGCAATATGCTCGCCCTCGCCAAGCTGGAAGTTGACGGGGGCGTTCATTTTAGGCTGGGGCAAGCGCCCCAAAGCATCTGTAAGTATAATCTTAGACATGATCGTCTATGGGTTGTTTCAGGTCGACTTCATTCCGATGACTGTCAACCACCTTGTATTGCAGGAGTTCCATGCTCTGGTCGGAAATCAGATGGAATCCGAACCCGAACCGCAGTTTCCACTTCCAGAGAACGGAGCGGAACCACCCCTTACGCAAATAGGCTGCCACGAACGGATGTACGTGCAGATAGAATTTCTTCACTTCGAGTATTTCGGTCAGGTACTCCAGTTTCGACTCGAGAATCTCGGGGAAAATGATGGAGGGTTTCACCACATGCTTGCCGCCGCACACCGGACAGGATTCGGCCGTCTGCACATCCATCACCGGACGTACCCGCTGACGGGTAATCTGCATCAGGCAGAACTTGCTGAGCGGAAGGATATTGTGCTTGGCACGGTCTTCCTGCATCAGTTCCTTCATGTGCTTGTACAGTGCCTCGCGATGTTCGGGATCCTGCAAATCGATAAAGTCGATTACCACGATACCACCCATATCGCGCAAACGCATCTGCCGTGCAATCTCGTCGGCCGCTGCCATATCCACCGCCAGGGCATTATCTTCCTGTGCGTCGGCCTGATGGCTGCGGTGACCGCTATTGACATCGATGACGTGCAGAGCCTCGGTATGTTCGATGATGATATAGGCCCCGGCCTTGCACGATACGGTCTTTCCTAACGAAGACTTGATCTGCCGGGTTACATCGAACCGGTCCAGGATGGGGACCTCCCCTTCGTAGAGTTTTACTACGTCTGCCTTTTCAGGGGCTATCAGATTCACATATTCCTTAATCTGCGTGAACGTAGCCGGGTCGTTGACCCAGATGTTTTCGAACGAAGGATTGAAGATGTCGCGAAGTAATGCCACGGCACGGCTGGTCTCCTCGTAGACGAGCGAAGGCAGCTGGCCTTTCATGATTTTCTGTATCGTTTCTTCCCAACGATGCATGAGCGAAGTAAGTTCTGCCTCCAGATCCTCCACCCTGACGCCCTGCGCCGAAGTGCGGATGATTACGCCGAAGTTTTTCGGACGAATGGCATTGATGATCTGCTTGAGGCGGACTTTCTCCTCGCTTGATTTGATTTTCGCCGACACCGAAACCTTATCCTGGAAAGGAATCAGCACCATAAAGCGTCCCGGAAGACTGATATCGCTTGTCAGGCGCGGACCCTTGGTCGAAATGGGCTCCTTGGCAATCTGTACAAGTATTTCCTGACCCTGCTGAATCACGTCGCCGAGCGTACCTTCCTTGGCAAGTTCCGGCTCTTTCTTCAGTTTGTCGAGGGTCAGCATGTGCTTGCGGTCAGACAACTGCTGTTTCAGGAATTTGGACTGCGTCATGAAATTCGGGCCCAGATCCTGATAGTGAAGAAATCCTTCTTTCTCGTATCCGACGTCAACAAAGGCAGCATTCAGACCCGGCATCAGTTTTCTGATACGGGCCAGATAGATGTTTCCAACCGAAAAGGAGGCATTCTGTTTCTCCCGCTGGTACTCGGCCAGGCGGCCGTCCTCCAGCAGACCGATGGTAATCTCCTTCGGCTGCACATCTATGACTACTTCTCTTGTCATGCGTGCATAATGAGTTTAAAAGGATTAATACTAAAAAGGGGCGCATTTCGGATGCACCCCTATATTCGTCTGGCTGGCGCTACTATTATTCAACGCCGGTCACGATGCACTGTCTTGTCTGCGGATCAGTGCTTATGACGGTTCTTGCGCAAACGCTTTTTGCGCTTATGAACTGCCATCTTGTGACGCTTGTGCTTCTTACCGTTTGGCATTTTCTAATATATTAATGGGTTAAACTTATTTCTGTTCCAAAAGTGGGCATTAGCCCTCGATGTTCAAATCGCCGCTTACCCGGTCAACAAAAGTCTTGCAAGGCTTGAAGGCTGGGATGTTGTGAGCAGGGATGATCAGGGAACGCTCTTCCTTGATGTTACGGGCTGTCTTTCTGGCACGCTCCTTGATAATGAAGCTGCCGAAGCCACGGAGATAAACTGCTTCGCCATCAACCAGCGAATCCTTAATGCTCGCCATAAACTGCTCAACTACAGTCAGCACAGACTCTTTATCCAAGCCAGTTCTTTTAGAGATCTGGGTTACGATTTCTGCTTTTGTCATAATTGCTTATTATTATTTCACTAACGTTTATATTACGGAATTTCAATGAATTCGGGGTGCAAAGATAGGTTTATTTTTCAAATCGGCAAAGATTTATTAGGAATTTTTATAAAAAAATCGTAACTTTGCACCCGAAACAAGCAGAATTGCCAACTGAAAAGTAATAATTCTATGGAAATTAGCCAAATCTTGCAATTTTGGTATGACCGGAACAGGCGCGATTTGCCGTGGCGCCGGACCCGCGACCCCTACCTCATCTGGCTGTCCGAAATCATCCTGCAGCAGACCCGTGTGGCACAGGGCATGGACTACTACCTGAAGTTTGCCGAACGCTTCCCCAATGTGGCGGCTCTGGCTGCCGCTTCCGAAGACGAAGTGCTCAAGCTTTGGCAGGGACTGGGCTATTACAGCCGTGCCCGCAACCTGCACACTGCCGCCATTCAGGTCATGGAGGGCGAATGCCGCGGACAGTTCCCGACCCGTTATTCCGCACTCTCCCGGCTCAAGGGCGTAGGGCCCTATACGGCTGCAGCCATTGCCAGCTTCTCGGCCGACGAGCCGGTGGCGGTCGTTGACGGCAACGTATATCGCGTGCTGGCCCGTCTGTTCGATATCCCGACGCCCATTGACAGCACCGGCGGGCAGAAGGAATTTCAGGCTTTGGCCACCCAGCTGCTCGACCCGCAGCACCCGGGCCTGCACAATCAGGCGCTGATGGAGTTCGGCGCTTTGCAGTGCACGCCCCTTTCGCCTCACTGCGACACCTGCCCGCTGTCCGGCAAATGCCTGGCGCTGGCCAACCGGACCGTCGGCGAACGTCCGGTAAAAGCCGGGAAGGTGAAAGTCCGCGAACGCCGCCTGCACTATTACCTATTTAAATATAAGGACACGCTTTGGGTGCATCAGCGCGGAAGCGGCGACATCTGGCAGGGACTCTGGGAGTTTCCCGTTACCGAAGGCGACGAGATCCTCCACCCCGAAGTGCCGGCAGCCTTCACCATCAGGCACCAGCTTACCCACCAGCTGCTGATCTGCGACTTCCGCATCATCAGTTTACAGGAGCCCATCCGGACACTTCCGTCCGGATACATACAGATCACGTGGCAAAACTGGCAAAAAAAAGCCGTTGCCAAACTCATTTCCGAAGCAAACCGGAAATTTTCCGTCCTATTTTGAAGATAAATGGACAAAAACTTGCACAATAGGAAAAATCCCCTTACCTTTGGGGTCGGATATTTGTTATTAACCGGTGCGCAAGCACCACAAAACACAACTCAATCTATATACTATGGCAGTAAACAAAGTAATTCTGTTAGGAAATGTGGGCCGGGAGCCGGACATTCGCCGCATGGACGACGGTACCGTATGTGCATCTTTCCCGCTGGCAACATCCGAACGCGGCTATCGCAAACGCACGGGCGAAGAGGTTCCCGAAAAGACCGAGTGGCATAACATCGTTGCCTGGCAAGGTGTGGCCGAACGTATCGAAAGACAAGTTCACAAGGGATCGCTGGTGTATCTGGAAGGCAAGCTCCGCACCCGTCAGTGGACGGACCCCAACAACGTCCGTCATTATGTAACCGAGATTTTCGTCGATCAGTTCGAATTGCTCAAGAGTCCTACGCAAGTGCCGGCCGCTTCCGAAGAGAAACCGGTCACCGACGAACCGCAACCCTGATTTCACAAACAAATCACCCGATATATCACGATAATTAATTATGAAGATTTCCGCTATGTTTGCGGTGCTGGCCCTGTTTATCCAGACCGCTGCGGGAACTTCGTACGATGATCACCACCTGCTGCTCGACCAGCGTCTGAGCAATCAGGAAACACAAGCGTCTCCTTACCTTTTCAATCAAGTGAGGGAGGCGCTTGCTGCCATCAATGCTACGAAGTCCGCCGCCGATTCCGACACGCTCACCCTTTACATCGCCCCCGGCGTTTACTGGGTCGACGACCCCGATGACCCTGCCGTACGTAATGAAGACGAAAAGGTAACGACTCCCTACGGTTTCGAGGTCCGTTACCCGACCCTGAAGCTGGTGGGTATGACCGATAACCCCGAAGATGTTGTCCTGGCCTGCAACCGCGGACAGACCCAGGGAGCCATCGGCAACTTCACCATGCTCCGGATGGAGTGCCAGAGCATCGAGGCCCGGAACATCACGTTCGGCAACTATTGTTCCGTCGATCTGGTTTATCCGAAGAATCCGCAGCTGAACCGTCCGAAACGCAACAAAGCCATCGTACAGGCGCAGCTGATTCATACCAATGCCGACAGAGTTTGGGCAGAGAACTGCCGGTTTGTGAGCCGTCTGAACCTGTGTCCCTTCAGCGGAGCGCGCCGGGCACTGTTCACCGGATGTCATTTTGAGTGTACCGACGATGCCCTGCAGGGTTCGGCGGTCTATAGCCGCTGCCACTTCGAATTCTTTTCAAGCAAGCCTTTCTGGGGCACCCCTTCGTACGGTGCCGTCATCATGGATTCCGAAATCGACACACACGTTACCGGCACGCAGTATTTCATGAAGTCGAGGGGCGGACTCACCCTGCTCCGCACAGCCATCCGGCAGGTGGACGGCGCCCCGTTAGAAGTGCTGGCCTGCTACGGACAGAACGATGCGCCCTGCTATTACAGCGACGTGACCCTCAACGGGCAGCCGCTCAGCATCCGGGATGCCCACAACATCCGCGGACAGAAACTGCTGGAAGCCTATACCATCCCGAACCTGCTGGCCGGCGACGATGACTGGGACCCGCTCAAACTCCGTCCCACAGTGGCAGCCCGACAGCTCGGACTGCCGGTGTTCCTTCAACTGGAGTTTGCCGACGGCAAGCCTTCCCGACAGAAGCGTGTTCCGCTATTGGAAGCCCAGGACGATACCCGATCCGTCCGGGCACGCCTCGTCCGCTGGGGCAACTACGAAGCCTCCGAAGAGGGCAGCCGCAGCATTGCTTACGGGAACATCACCTGGAAGGCAGCCAGTCTGGTCAGGCTGACGTCAACCGGCTTCCTGACGGCCGACGTCACCTCGCAGAACCAGATGCCTACGGGCAGCGAGGTCCGCATCGAGGCATCGTTGCCATCGGGTCTGAAAGGTTTCACCCGCGTGGAGGTCAAGCCGCTGCTGAAACCGGCTCCTTCGTTTGCCGAGAACCCGACCCTTTCGCTCGGGAAGAAAGGAATCCAGCTGCACTACCGGCTGAGCGGATCGGGCACGCACGATCATACCCGCGTTACCTGGTACCGCTATTCGGACGAAGACCTGTCGGACACCATTGCAGTCCGTCACGGGCTTGCCGCCTCCGAAGGCCTGTATCCGATTACCCGTGCCGACAAGGACCGACGGATCGGAGCACTCGTCACCCCGTCGTTTGCCGACACCGAGCAAGGTGCTTCTGTCTGGGTAGCTTTCAGTCAGGAGATAACCGTCAAGCAGGTGCCTAACATCCTGTTCGAGGAAAGCCAGCTCACCACCGACTTCCACAACGTACCCGTTTACTTCCAGCCCGCCATTGCTCCCGGAACCTGGACCTTCGACACCTATAAACCCTCCGACACCGGACAGTTCAACTGGCAGCCCGACCCCAAGCGAGGCTGGTATTACGGCTACGGCGTGGACGGCAGTGCCAAAAAGAAAGGTTTGGTTCAGGCAACCAAGGGTGCCCGATGCTTCTATACACCTGCCCGCAGCAAAGCCGGCAACATGGAAGCTGTGGTGGAGATTGCGCCCTCGAAGACAGCCGGACAGGGCTTCGGCAGCGCTACCGGCCAGTATCTGGACATCTGCATCAAGTTCGATCCTGCCACGCTTACCGGCTACGGACTCCGCATCCGGCGCACGCCCGACTACGATCATGCCTGCGTCTTCCGGCTGGTGGCCTATAAAAACGGACAGGTCACTCCTCTTACCGACGAGCAACCTGCCATCTGTTATAAAACTACCTGTACGGTATCCGTCAGCCTGAAAGGCAACGTGCTTACCGCTACCGCCCGAACCAATGCCCTGTTGGAGCAGCCGGATTCTCCCGAGATACAGACCGAAGTCTTCCTGAAGGCTACCGTCGAGAAGAACCCGTTTGCCGGCTTCTGCCTGCAGCACACCGGATCGGTGGGTGCCAGTGCCAGCCTGATTGAGCGCGTTACGCTGAAGTGGTAATCAGCGCTTCGACAAATCGTCGTACAGGGTCTGCAAATAAGCCTTTCCCCACCGTTCGGCCAGTCCGTCCGGATCGTAACTGCCCGACAGCGCCTGTCCGTTTCTGGCATTGTCCTGGATGTACCGGATGCTGTCGGTCACGAATCCGAACCCGTCGCTGAATGCATAGAATCCGTAATGGCCGATGGTGGGATCCAACAGATCCTTGCTGAATTTCAGCTGGTCGTGGCCGATCTCCAACTGGTTCAGCAGGGTGGCTCCCAGGTCGGTCTGACTGCCGTAGGTCGGGCAGGTTCCGCTGGCTGCCAAAGCGCCGCCTGCCCAGAACATCGGGATCCGGTAGCGCATGATTTCGTGGTTCTGGATGCCTGCAGGATAGTTGCCGAAAGCATGGTCGGCCACCCCGATAATCAGCAGATTGTCCCAAGCCGGCGTTTCCTTCAGCCGGTTTACAAAGCTGCTCAGGCAGCTGTCCGCATAGGCTACGCTGTTCACATAGGGATTCTCAAAGTGCCGGAAAGGCACATCGAACGGCTCGTGGCTGCTCAGCGTGAGCATCACTTTCAGGAAGCGCGCGGTATCGGCCACAATCTCATCGTACAGATAATCGAACATCTTACCGTCGGGCACGCCCCATTTTGACAGACGTTCCGAAACCGGGAAGTCGGTATCGCCCGTAATATCCGTAAAACCGGCTGCCGTGAGGAAACCCTTCATGTTGGTGAAGTTCACGTCGCCGCCATGCACAAAGTGCAGGCTGTAACCCTCCTCCTTCATGGCCTGACTGAAGTAATCCAGCCGGTTGCAGCGGTTCTGGTCTTTCATCACCGAGTTGGTAGGCTGTCCGGGGTACGAAGCCATGATGGCAGCCACCCCGCGGTCCGTGCGGAAACTGTTGCCGAAGAAGTTCGTAAACCCGATTCCTTCCTGATACAGGCGGTTCACGGCAGGCATGATGGCAGGATCGGCATCGGCCGAAACACCCGTGCAGGCAGCACCCGAAAAGCTTTCCAGAATCAGCAGCACCACGTTAGGACGGTCGGTGCGCAGCAACCGGCGGGGCAGCATTCCCGACTCGGGACTCCCGCTTACCGAATCGGCAGACAGCACTCCGGGCGTATTCATTTCCTGCACAGCGGCAGCAGCCTCTTCGGCAGGCATGAAACGGTATTGCTTCCCGAAATCCTTCTGTTTCTTGAACACGCTGCTCATAAAACTGAAGAACGGATTGGTGGCAGCATGGTTCAGCGGCATCTCCGAACTGAAATACACACGGCCCACATTCATGGTCGAAGTGGTAACGCCTCCTCGGATGGCAACAAACAGCAGTCCGCAGCACAGCACTGCCAAAAAGGTGTTCCTGCTCCGTTCCGTCCGGCTGCCCAATACCAGCGACGAGCCGTTCCTTCTTTCCGGATAGAATCGGCAAAGGATATGCTTAAGCGGCCACCAGGTCAGGAAAATAAACACCGGAAACAGGCACAGCATGTACCACGGAGCCTGTCCTAAGGCATCCAGCGGGCTGTCGAACAGATAGAACAGAGCTGTCCGGTCGAGCCTGAAGCCCCAGTATCCGTACAGAATGAGGTCGGAGTAATAATTGAAAATCACCAGAAACAGGCACAGCCCTATCCAGAAACGCATAAACCGTCGGTGCCACGTTCCCCTCCACCAGACAAACACAATCTGGAGCAGGAAAGGCAGCGCCATCAGATAACCGGCCGAAGTGAGGTCGTGCGGCAAGCCGAAATACAACACCTGCACCCACTGCCAGGCAGTATAGGCTCCGAACACGTCGCTGTAATACAGCATGAAAACGTATTTCCCGATTACAAAAAGCAGTACAAAATTGAAATAGAGTATTATCTTTTTGACCATTTCAGTGGATTTTATGAGAGAATTAAAACAAAATCGGGGCAAAGTTAATAACTTTTCGGAATAAATTCGTATCTTTGCACCGATTTTTTTACAAAATAAGACATTTATTCTAAACAAAATGGAGAAACTGGAACGTATAAATAAGTATTTGAGCGAATCCGGAGTATGTTCACGCCGTGAGGTGGATGAGCTGATCGAAACCGGACGCGTTGAGGTAAACCATCAGCCTGCCCGCATCGGCATGCAAATTGACACGGTACACGATAAGGTATATGTTGACGGCCAGCTGGTCGATCCCGACAATAAGGAAAAGAATGCCATCTCTTTGGAGGCTTTGCAGGCCGTCGAGGAACGCCCCTGGTGGATGGATCACAATGAAAAGAAACAGGCGCGCGAGGAAGCCCTGATGCAGAATCCCAAGAGCAAGCTGCTGCGCCACGGACGCAAGAACAGCCACAAGAGCCCCTCGACCAAGAGCGCTGCTGCCGGCAAGAAAGCTGCTCCCAAGCGTACGCTTAGCGAACTGAAGGAGATAGCCACCCATGCGGCTGCCGTCAAGACCCGCGGACACAGCGCTGCCGAAAAGCAGGCCAAGAACCAGGCGGTTCAGGCTGCCAACAAGGAGGTGGCTGCCAAAGAGGCCAAGCGCGACGAGCTCCGTCGGCCCAAGACGTTCAGCGAGGTTTTCAACAGCCTGAGCAACCCTCAGCGCACCCTCAAGGAGCGCCGTGTGGAGGGCGTCAACCCCAAGTCTGCCCAGCTTCGCGGCAAGAAAACCTGGTCCGGCTCAAGCCGCCGCACGCGGCACAAATAAACGCATCGGACACACACAACAAAAGGGAACTCGAAAGAGCTCCCTTATTTGTTGTCTGCCGGACAGGGCATTCTTTTCACTTACCGATAGCGGTTTTCATCTTTTGGATAAACTCGTTGCCATCCAGAACAGCTCCGGGCAAGGTATAAACCACTTTCCCGGTCTTAGGATCCAGAATGACGTAGGTCGGAAATCCTTTTACCCCATACTTTTCCATATAGGGAGCGCCCTCTTCGGCTTTCTCGGCATCGAGCTTGATACAGACAAACTGCTTGTTCATAAAGTCGCCGACGTTTTTTTGCGGGAACAGATCCCGGTCCATTCTTTTACACCAGCCGCACCAGGTGGTATAGAAATCCACAAACAGCAGTTTTCCTTCGGCTTTCGCCACTTCCAACCCTTTGTCGTGCGACAGTTTCCGGAACTCTGTCTGAGCCGGACTCAGACAAACAGCACTCACCAATACGGCTAACAGCAAAAATAATCTTTTCATAAGCATATACTTTTAGTTGTGCAAAAATACGTATTTTTTCCGAATTAACCATAAAACGGCCGATAAAAGTGACATTTTTAATATTTTTTCACATGTCGTTCGTTTTTGTTCGTTCCGATTTTTTCGAAAGCTACTATAAAATTTTATGGTTCATTTCGCACTTTTCGAAACCTACTATAAAACTTTATGGTTCGTTTCGCACTTTTCGAAACCTACTATAAAACTTTATGGTTCATTTCGCGCGAGTCGAAACCAACTATAAAACTTTATGGTTCATTTTGCGCGAGTCGAAACCAACCATAAAATTTTATGGTTTCCAAATCCTGAGGAAATTTCAGGTCCCGGTGTCTGGTTGCTGCAATCTGACGAGGAAATTCGAGCTCCCGCTTTCGGGTTCCTGCCAAACGACGAGGAAAATCCAGCTCCCGGTCTTCCTGTGTAGCTATCCGAAGAGGAAAAATCAGGTCCAGCTCTTACTGAGTTGTTATCCGAAGAGGAAATTCCACTTCCTGCTTTCAGGAGGTTGCAATCTGACGAAAATATCACAATCCCAGATGTGAAGAGGAATAAAACTATCCGTCTTCTATAAGTCTAAATACAAAAACTGCTATGAATTAGTTAAAAATCGACATCAAGCATGCATTTTTTCGGAAAACATTTGGAACATGTTTACTAATTAGTTATCTTTGCGCTAAAAATTGAGCGATATGCCAAAGAAAGAATACAAGAGACAACTGGTGGCTTACAAGGACTACTTCAAGGAGTTCAAAAAGGCGCTATCTCAGCAGACGATAAAAAAGATATACCAAATATTCCTCTACATAATGACTTTAGATGTCATTCCGATTACCTATTTAAAATCAATATCGGGAGTAGCAGGACTGTATGAAATCAGGGTTGAAGATGATGGCAACATCTACCGCATCTTCTGTTGTTTCGATGAGGGCAATCTGGTAATCCTATTCAATGGATTCCAGAAGAAAACACAAAAGACTCCACAAGGTGAAATTGATAAGGCGAAACGGATAATGAACGAATATTTTGAAAGTAAAAAAAAGAAAGGAGAATAATATGACAAAAGAAGAAATGAAGAAATTGAATCTTACTCCGATTGAAGATTTCATTACCGAAGATTTTGGTGCAGAAGGTACTCCTTCCAGAATGGAGTTCGAAGCTGAGGTGGATGCGTTCATCTTGGGAGAACGTCTTAAAGAGGAACGTCAAAAAGCTGGTCTCACACAGAAACAGCTTGCTGATAAAATTGGAACAAAGAAAAGCTATATCTCTCGTGTTGAGAATGGACATACTGACATTCAGATTTCTACACTCTTAAAGATTTTCCAAGGTTTAGGGCGCAGAGTAAGTTTAACTATTATGTAGCCCCCGAGGCGTTTTTATTCTGCATCGGTTAGCTAATAATAGAATAAGAGGTGCAGATAAATATCACTTTAGGCATCACACCGGCAGCCATGTTAGGATGTCTGCAATAGTTATGCATTGCATTCTGCATATTTATTCACCTGAATAATGACGGCTGAAAAAGTGCCCCACGGGACAATTTTTGCCGCCAGACCTGAAAAAACTTTTTCTCAGGTGAGGCGGCAAAATTTTTCAGGTAGGGCAGTAAAAACGCCCTAATAAGCCGTTGGATCCGGGGTTAACGGAAGCCCGATAAAAATGCATAAAGAGTTCCGGTCATTCAGGTTATTTGCATTTCATTATAATATTACTTCTTCGTCCTGTCCACCCAGTTTTCAATTGATTCCCTGGACAAATATCGTTGATGTTTCATGGCTCACTGAAGAATTTATCCCAAAACTCCTGCCTATGGCTCTTGGTGTGGCGAACCTCGTTGAGGTGATCCACCAATTCGTCTGCGTCCATATATTCCTCGTCGCTCCAGATACCTGCATAGTCGCAGGCATCCAGTTTCTTTTTCTTCGGCTCCGTCTTAGCAGACTTCACGCTTTCAGCCAGCATCGTTATCAGCTGCAGTTTCTGGTTGTCGTCCAAGTCTTTCAGCATCCCCCAATAGTGGGTGATAGGTCGTCTGGCAGTCCGTCTTCTAACTGTTGTTTCCATGTTCTCGAAGTTTTGATGTTTCAACGCCGCAAAGATAAGCATTTTTTTCAAATATTCTCCGTTTTTCCCGATAAAGATGCAAAAAACGGGCGAAGATATGCCGTTTTGGTCCGAATCTCCTAAAAAAGGAGTGTCGAAAACGTACAGAAGAATTTCATTTTCATAACCAAGAACGTATC
>JAGBQS010000187.1 GCA_017632695.1 Bacteroidales bacterium | reverse complement strand
TTGACAACATGTGCAATTACATCATCCGAAAAATAGAAATCGTCGGAATGCAACCAGCACACAATATCTCCGGTAGCCGCCCTCAACCCCTTATTCAGCGCCTCATAGCAACCATGGTCCTTTTCTGAAATCAGCACAGCAATACGAGGAGAATTACATTTTTTGATTTCCTCAAGCGTGCCGTCAGTCGAAGCACCATCAACAACGATGTGCTCAATATCAGGATAGGTCTGACTCATTACGCTCCGAATCGCGTGACCTATAGTGGCCTCGCGATTGAAGCAGGTAGTAACAATCGAAACTTTCACGAGCTTAGTAGTTCTTCTTCGATGGAGCAACACGACCGTCCATCAACTCGCTGTTGTCCTCGAAGGTATTTTCTTTGATGATTTGGTAATCCTGGTTCAATGGGCAGACAATCGTACAACGATTGAAACGATGGTGTCCGTTTTCGCGAAGGAATGGAATCTCATAATCAAGCTCACCGCCGCCCACTACCAACTGGTCTGAGTTAACGCCATAAGTCTTAACCAATACATCGGCCACTACCTTGGCGCGCTGCTGACTAAGCCACTCATTACGCTTCATGGAACCCACCTCAATATCTGCGAAACCTTTAACAAGGAACTTCTGATTGGGATGATCCTTCATCAGTTTGGCATAGAAGCCGAGGTTCAACACATAAGTATGCTGCAACTCAATACGGTCAATCTGGAAGAAAGCAGCCTCAATCAGATCTGAAGGCAGATTCACAACATCATTGGACTTACTCTGCTCGATCACGGTCTGCATCACTTCGCCCTCCCCATCTTCGGCATCCACTACTGTCTTTGTGACGAAACTCTCATCGAAACCGAGACGCTGGAAGTGAATCACCTTCGAGAACTTATAAGCAATGCCAACTGTAAATGCAGCTTTCCAGGTACTGTTCTGAGTCGTCAGACCCATGATATCATCACTCTGCCAGCAAAGATTTGCATCGAGCACCAACGAATAGCGCTGATTAAAGTTCCAGCCGGGCTGTACGCCAAAGAACCATTGCGGAACAACGCACGAACCATCACGCTGCGAAAAACTTTTAGCCGAATAAAGGAAGCCGGCACCTGCGTAAACATAACCCGACAATGGGGTATAAAGCATTTCTCGACCAGCCAGCAGGTTAACCACATTCAACATAATGCCGCCACGGAGGCCTAACATCGAGAACTTCAGCGGCATCCACCAGTCAGCACCTCCGGGATAATTCGTCCAATCAGCAACCATCGTTGAGAGGTGCGCGGTATATAATTCTTTCTCGTATTTACTCCAGCTCAACTCACCGCGGATAGCCCAATAGGGGTGCACGTCCTTTCGGAAAGCTATCTCCATAATCGGACCCAGACTGAAACGCTCCTGGATACCATTACACGTAATGGAATGAACGCCGCCATGGAACTCGAATGCCCAGTTATCGCGACCTTTATTAAATGCATAGTGTGCACGAAGATAACGGCTTGTATCAGTCGTATCATTCAACGCATACCAATAAAGATCTCGGATTCGCGGATCAGTAATCATCTGAAGTTCACGCTTGGTGAAGGACATTCGCTGCTTGATGGAGGATGAACCCGACTCAACCGGGTTATCTGCCTCTTCTTCATCATCTTCTGTCTGAACTGTGCTTGTCTGCTGATCAAAGCCGCCAAAACCACCTTCCTGAGCCATCGGCACAGGAAATGCCATAAACAGCAGAAACAAAACAAGCACTATTTTTTTCATATCTTTAACCCAATATGCACGTCAAATACCTTTCTCAATTTGAAAAATAGCTATTTGATGCTGTTTTAAGAGTAATTCAATTAATACAAATACTTACTAGAATTGGCCGTGCACAGTTAAGCAAAATATTATCGAATTTCAAAAATAAAACGAATTATTTAAGAAATAGTAATATATTTTTTGAGAAAAATACTATTCTTTTGCCAATTTTGACAAGTAAAGTTGATACAATTGATTAACTTTTACATCAATATCGCAGTCATTCTCTGCCAACAGCCGCCCGTTCCTTCCCATCTTTTCAAGGTCTGCTGCCGACAAGGCCGTGACTTTAACCAAAGCTTCGTGAATAGCCTCAACCGTCGGGTTAACCCACCAACCGCAAGCCTGCTGTTCTATACTGCGCCAAGGAGTACCCGTTGTTGTCAGGACAGGAGTCCCGCTTGCCAGAGCCTCGGCTACAATCAGACCGTAATTTTCCGAATATGTCGGCAACACAACCACATCGGCAGAGCGGATCAGCTTCCATTTATCCTCACCGTAAACCGGACCTAAAAAGGCAACCACGTTATCCAAATGCAAACTTGCAACCAAACGTTTCAGTTGTTCCACATACGCGGCATCTCCACTTCCGGCAATCTCTAAGGTAAACGGGCACTTATCGAAACGGCTTAATGCATCAAAAAGCATTTCCAGACCTTTCTTCGGATGAACCCGGCTCATGAACAGGAGTCTTTGCGGTTTATTCCACGCCGACTTCATTTCTATCCGCTGAACATCAATACCATTCTGAACCAGGGCAATCTGGAGGTTCCACCCCAAGTCTGAAAGATGCTGTTTCTCTTCCTCGGCCGTTGCAATCAGCAAATCGCATTGCCGAACCGCCTTACGCTGATACAGCCAAATGGCTGGAAGTTTTCGGGTCCAATAATTCCGACTGATCAGCCAAGGCTCCAGCATACCGTGCGGAGTCAGGACAATCACAACCGGACGGCTTAACTTTTTCCGCCATACGTAAGCCCAATGGGTCACCAAAGCTATCTGAGGCATCCAACAGCAATTGATATGAATCACATCGGGCTGCACCTCTTCCAAAAGGCGCATCCAAGCCTTTTTCATCTGACCAAAATGCCATAAACTCAATGGAATGTTATGAGGCACGCAATATTCCAAAGGCACAAAATCCTTCACGGGAGTCAGTGCACAGACATGCAGTTCGCACAGTTTACCCAGCGACGCTGTCAATTGCTGCATATAGGTAGCAGTACCTCCATCGTATGCGTTTAACGAAGGTACAAACTGCAGAACTTTCATCATTTTTTTCTACTTCGCAAACCTTCTTCCATTCTTCGCGCCATCGCTTCAGGCCCGATATTCTCAATGGCCCACTGCTTCAGGGCTGCACGCCGATGTTCCATCTTATCTTTTTCCAGGAAGAATCCGTAATCATTCCAGAAATACTTGGCCAATCCCTGATAATCCGATGCTCCGAATATCTTTCCTTTGCTCGGATCGTCAATCAGGGCCGACGCGCCGCATGCCGAAGTGCAATACACCATGGTGCCCTCCGTAAGTGCCTCATTCACCACAGCACCCCATCCATCATACAGGGAAGGCAGTACCAGAACGTTGCTTTGTGCAATGATCTTTCTGGCCGACGACATCGGCAAAGTTCCCAGAAAAGCAACCTGATCGTTCAGATCATTATCGGCGACAAACTTTTCCAGCATCTGACGTTTCGGTCCGTCGCCCACAATTGTAACCTGACATTGTTCGGCTGCCGACCGATGCTTGTGTTTGAAGGCTGCGAACGCTTTCAAGAGGACAATCACATTTTTACGCTTATCAAGCGAACCTACAAAACAAATGTTTGCCTTATCAGCTGGCAGCAGCGTATTATCGTCCGACTGTTCCCGGTTACTGACACAGTATGCAAAAGGAATGACTTTCCAATAATTATATAACGACTGATAGTACTCTTTGCATCCGGCTCCTATGGCAAACACATATTTAATATATTTGACAAACTTGTAATCCTGCAGCCAGAAACGGATCCGATGCATCCACAACGGATACTTGAACGTGAAAGGAGCTTCGGTAATGATACCCCGTTCCACATCGTAGTCCAGGCTCACCAGGAACCAGGGCTTCACATCACGGAATGCCGAAATTCCACTGAAAAGCGCTACCGTACGACCCTCGTACGGTTCCTCGAAAAGATTCTGAACCTCCTCGTCCGTTGGAGAAACAATCATCCTGACCGGAGAGTTGGTTTCGTATTGCCCCCATCCCATCATTTCGCGCGATTCGTATGTGATGAACGGTACTATCACCACCACATCATGACGCTGGGCCAGTACCTCAATATAGGGCATCTGGTGCGGGCTTACACAATTCTGAAAAAACAACAGTCTCATAATATCCTATGGTTATTCTCCCGGGAGAAATTATGCATGTGTTCTCAACTGCCGGCCGGGTTTGGCTGGCTTATCCATCTTTACAAACTTCGAATACAAATTCAGATACAGGTTGACACTACTGTTGATAAGCTGATATTTGTAGCGTTCCTTCTTCGACAGATACTGATTGATCGAAAGAGGGTAATATGGCAGTTTCTTCTCGTCTCCCGGAAAATCCTTGATTCCGCAACGGCAGAAGTTGGCCAATACCTGCGAGAAGAGGAACGAGATGCGATTGATAAAGAAATAGCGGATAGAACTTTCTATCTGCGTATGCTCCATAGCGAACTCCCACAGCCGCTGGCAGATCAGCAGCATATCAGTCGATTTCTTCGGATTGGCACTCTTCATGATCGAACCTTCCCGTTGCACATAGTTATAAGCTACAGACGGATCATAGGCAATACGGCGTGCCAGAAAATACGCCCGAGGTGTAAATTCCTGGTCTTCGTGCAAAATTCCTTCGTAGAAAGTGAGGTTCTTCGACTGCAGATAACCCCTTCGGTACAAGGCAGACCAGGCAGCCGGCGGCATTGCCACCTTCAGCATAAACTCCTCACCGCGCATGACCTTGCCTCCCGACGAATCCGGAATGTCGTAAGCCATGATATCACCGTTCTCCGATACCAGCTGCAAACCGAAGCAAAGCACATCCAGACGCTGTTCTTCGGCTCTTTCCAATAATTTCCGAAGCACGCCCGGCACCAGATAGTCATCGCTGTCCACAAACCAGACATAAGTTCCGTGAGCTGCTTTCAGTCCGGCATTTCGGGCGGCGCTCAAGCCTTTATTCTCCTGATTGATGATTACCCATGGAGCTGTAGGCGTCCCGTTCTTTTCTTCCTCGTTACGGAATGCCTGAAGCACGTCCATCGAATCGTCGGTTGTGCCGTCGTTCACAGCAATAATCTCATAATCCTCAGCCGACAAACCCTGATTGCGAATCGAAGCTATGCATCGTCCCAACCATTTTTCTACATTGTAAATCGGCAAAATTACACTCAGTCTCATTATTAATATATAAATTAATCCTTATTTAACTATTTTTGATTACCCACCAGGTTTTCAACAGGCGTTTCTGCTGCCGGCAAACCCATTTCTGCCTCCATTTTCCGGCAGACAAGGCCAGACAAGAAAACGTCCACAACACTGATGCAATATCCTTCAGCTGCTTCCGCTTCATCCCGGGTTTGTTCATGGCTCCACCGGCGCGCATTGTATAATGGTATGTGGGGCCACCAACAGCCAAGGTATTGGCACCGGCACTTAACAGATATTTCAGAATGAACTCCTGATCCTCGCAATACTTCCGCCCGGGAGTAAACCTTAACCCCTGGCGCTCAATCTCAGCCCTGCGGAACCAGCATCGCCACAAGTTATAGGGAATTTCACCATCACTGGCCTTAAAATCGGTTTGAATCCGGTTCTCATCCCAGATAAACGGCAGGACAAGCATCGGTGAATCATAATGTCCTTCCGGCAAGTCCGGCGAAATCATCTGAACCATATCGTCGGCATCCACAAACCAGATCCATTCACCCCGTGCTGCTGCCAGGCCCGTATTACTTGCCACACTCACCCCTTGATTCTGTTGACGGATAATCCTGCATTTAATATCTGCCGGCAAGCCATCTACGGCACCGTCGGTCGAACCGTCATCCACCAGAATGATTTCCTTGTCGAGCAACAGGCGCTGCACACTCCTTACACAAGGCTCCAAATAGGATCCTGCATTATATACCGGTATAACAACCGAAAGGAACATGTCAATCCAATGTTCGCAAAACCTTGGCAGGGTTACCTCCCACCACGGTTTTACTTTCTACATCCTTAAACACACAGGCACAAGCGCCTACAACGGCCTTCCGGCCTACTTCGACTCCCATGCCCACAAAGGCTCTCATGCCTACCCAGGCATCTTCGTGCAAGGTTACAGGTGCCACCACAAGACCGGTCTCAGCATTATTCATCGGCTGTTGACCCTCAGCATCCAGTTCATGTCCGGCAGTACAGATCATGGCATATTGCGAAAGGCAGGCATTCTTCCTGAGCGTAACCATAGCCTGATTATAGCACACCGTTTCCGGACCCAGGCAACTGCCCTTTTCCATGGTAAGATTCCACGGGGCCCAAACCTTGCCCGATGCGTAAACATCGCATCCCCAATCAACATCAGCGCCGAAAGCCTTCAAGACCGACAGGCGCCACAAGCGGAACACCTTGGTTCCAAAAGGACGGAACAAAATGCAACGCGTCACGTTCCAAAGAGCCCGTTTCACCTTAATTCCGAAGCTTACCTTACCTAAATATATCTTTTCGTTCATCTTATTAATCTTCTGAATCTGTCGTGTTCCGATTCTGCTATCAGCATTTCCAGAACGGAAGCAGCCATCGCAGCAGTTGGCGCACAAAACACTTAAACTTCAATGCAAAGCTGTCATTGTCCGTCGAATAGAAAAAACTCAATCCTTTGCCCAGATCGTGCCCGCCCCGACCGGAAATTCTGGCCTGAGTGCGGAACCGGTCCTTACACCCTTTCTGTCCTCGCGTCTCACGGCAAACCGCCAGCATGGCATCTTCGGCCAGGAACATCTGCTCGCCATAACCATTCAGACGCTCCTGATATTTCCACATGGTTTGTATAAAGAAACCGGAAGTAGCAAACCAATAGCGGCATTCACCGGAATGCCCGTTAATTGGCATTCGCAGCCATTCATATACCCGATGATCCTTGCAATCGGCCTTGAAC
>JAGBQS010000186.1 GCA_017632695.1 Bacteroidales bacterium | reverse complement strand
GCAGGTCAAACGGTTGGAACCTGGCAAAAGTTTTGTCGACGGAAGGTAAAATGATTTGAACCTGCCAAAATTTGTGTCGATGGCAACTAAAATGATTTTTACCTCGTTTCGCCTGGCGCGAAAGCAACCATAAAATTTTATAGTACGTTTCGCTTTGTGCGAAAGCAACCATAAAGAATTATAGTTGCTTCCGAAAAGTTCAGAAGCAACTAAAAAATTTTATAGTACATTTCGCACTTTTCGAAATCAACTAAAAAGTTTTATACTTCGTTTCGAAAAATTCTGAGGCTACCATAAAAGTTTTTAGTTCGTTTCGACTTTTGCAATTCTAACCAGATTGTTTTTTTGTTTCCTTACCTTTGTCCATTTCCCCATAATGTAATGAAGTCATTCTATGATATGCATAATTATACATATATAATAGATGTTTAACTGTCGTTTTAGGTTTCTAAATGTCCAAAAAAACGCATTTTTTTGTTCATTTTTCTTTTTCCAGGTATAGTTTGACGATAAGAAATATTTAAGCAATAATAACGTTTTTTGTTTTATTTTGTTTCCAAAAGAGCAGTATTTTGCGGGAAAATTAGGAAAAATCAATAAGATTTTACATTTTTTTACTTATTTTGTTGCTTATGCCAAAAAAAACGGCTACCTTTGCAGTTGTGTATTTAATAATTATAAATATGAATATTTAATCATATTTGCTTTTTTACCTTCAATGGGTGTAACAATCCGATATCAATAACAACTCAGCTTTGCATATAATTATTCGAGTTTAAATAAAATTATTAACAAACAAGTAAAAATTATGAGAAAACTCTTTTCTCTCATCGCATGCCTCGCACTTGGGGCGTCGATGTTGATGGCGCAGAACAAGACTGTTACAGGTCGCGTCATTTCAAGTGAAGATGGAGAGCCTATCTTTGGTGCCACAGTAGTTATTACCGGTACTAACGTCGGTACTACCACTGATGCTGATGGTAATTTCTCCCTCAAAGTTTCAGGTTCTGACAAGAACGTGACTGTTTCGTTTGTCGGCATGGCAGCTAAGGAAGTTGCTATCGGCAACGGCAAGTCACTGAAGGTTACCTTGTCGCCGAACAATGAAGTCCTTGACGAAGTTATGGTTGTTGCCTATGGTACTACCAAGAAGTCAGAGTTGACCGGTTCGGTTGCAACCATTAAGGCTGACAATATTAAGAAGCTTCAGGTTTCGAACGTATCGAAGGCTTTGGAAGGTGCTGCTCCTGGTGTTCAGGTTGCCAGCCAGTCCGGTCAGCCTGGTTCGAGCGCAACCGTCCGTATCCGTGGTATCGGTTCAATCAACGCCAGCACTGCTCCTTTGTATGTTGTCGACGGTATGCCATTCGATGGTAACATCAGCTCAATCAACCCTGCCGATATCGAGTCGATGAGCGTTTTGAAGGATGCTGCTTCTACTGCTCTGTACGGTTCGCGTGCTGCTAACGGTGTGATTGTGATTACCACCAAGAAGGGTGCCATGGCTGAGAAGTCGCGTGTAACTCTCGATGCCCGTGTAGGTTTGAACACCCGCGGTATCCCTGAGTACGACATCATGAAGAATCCCGGCGAGTACATGAAGACTTACTGGTCTGTTTTGAAGAACCAGAACGGTGGCGACGGTGCTGCTGCTTCGGCTACTCTTTACGGCCGTCTGGGTTACAACCCGTTCGACTGCGCCAATGACGCTATTGTTGATGCCGATGGTAATCTGACTACTGCCAAGCTCCTTTACAACGACGATTGGGAGAAGGAAGCTCTTCAGAACGGTGTACGTCAGGAGTACAACGTAAGTGTTCAGGGTGGCAATGCCAAGTCTTCGCACTTCCTCTCTTTGGGTTATCTGTCCGATGAGGGTATTATCCAGAACTCTGACTACTCGCGTATGTCTTTGCGTGCCAGCGGTGACTACGAAGTTAACAAGTATATCAAGTTGAACGGTAGTGCTTCATACGCACGCGGCGAACAGAACTCACAGGCTATCAGCAGCCTTAACAACTATGTAAACACCTTTATGTTTACCCAGATGGTTGCTCCTATCTATCCTGTTTATGCTTACGATGCTCAGGGTAACCGTCTGCGCAACTCCGACGGTTCTGCTATCTACGACTTCGGTGACGGTACCTATGGTGCACGTGCCTGGGGTTCGAACCAGAACGTTGTGGCTTCCGACGATGCCAACATGAACCGCGTTATCAGCGATAACTTCAGCGGCCGTTTCGGTGCTAACATTTCGTTCCTGAAGGGCTTCAAGTTTACTGCCAACATGGGTTACGATATGACCAACTCTATGAACGACCGTTTCCAGACTCCTTCTTTCGGCGATGCCCAGAGTTCTAACGGTCGCGGTTACAAGTATCGTTACCGTTCACAGACCTATACCATCAACGAGTTGCTCTCTTACAACAAGGAAATCGGTAAGAACCACTTCGATGTATTGGTAGGTCACGAGACTTACGATTATCACTACGATTATCTCTACAATGCGAAGACCAACTTCTTCGATCCGACCAACCCGCAGTATAGCAATGCTATCACTATGGAGGAAATGAACTCATACGACCTGGATTACAACATCGAGTCTTACCTGAGCCGTATCAACTACGATTGGGATAACAAGTACTATGTATCGGCTTCCTGGCGTCGTGACGGTTCTTCACGTTTCTCGAAGGACAACCGTTGGGGTAACTTCTGGTCGGTAGGTGCCCGTTGGCGTCTCACTCAGGAGGACTTCATGAAGGGTATCGAATGGTTGGATGATGCAGCCGTACGCGCCAGCTACGGTAGCGTAGGTAACGATGATATCTACTATCCCGGCACTTCTACCAGCAACTACTATGCATACAAGTCTCAGTACTCTGTATCGAACTCTGACGGTGCTTTCGCCGTTTCGAAGTACTATACCGGAGCAGAGGATCTGACTTGGGAGACTTCTTACAACTTCAACGTAGGCTTCTCGGCTTCGTTCCTGGACAAGCTGGTTGACGTTGACTTCGAGTACTTCAACAAGAAGACCGAGGATATGCTCTACAACGTTCCTCAGCCAATGTCTTCGGGTGTTGCTTACCTGTCGAAGAACGCCCTGACCATGACCAACAAGGGCTTTGAGTTCACCGTTGGTGTAAACGTTCCTATGCCTAAGGACTTCCGTTGGTCTTGGACCTTCACAGGTACTCACTATACCAACGAGGTTACCGATATTCCTGCCGACAAGCGTGAAAGCGGTATCACCCACAGTTCTTACTACAATATCCGTGAGGGTCGCAGCGTTTACGACTTCTACTACTATCAGTTTGCTGGTGTAGACGAGGAGACCGGTAAGTCTTTGTGGTACTTTAACGACGAAGATCCAGAGACTGGCAAGGAGTTCAAGAACACAACTGATGATTATTCAGAGGCTGATAAGTACTATATCGGTACTGCATTGCCTGACTTCCAGGGTGGTATTACCACTGAGTTCGGTTGGAAGAACTTCGACTTCTCGGTTGCCGCTAACTATCAGTTCGGTGGCGATGTAGTCGACCTGATGTATCAGCAGTTGATGCACGCCGGTAACTCAGCCGGTCACAACTGGCACCGCGATATTCTGAAGGCTTGGACTTCTGAGAATACTCACACCAACGTACCTATTTTGGATGGTGACCAGAATGCCAATACTGTTTCTTCACGTTTCCTGACAGGTGCTGATTACTTCAACCTCCGCAACATCACCGTAGGTTACACCTTCCCGAAGCAGTGGCTCAGCAAGATTATGTGCGAGAACGCCCGTATCTACTTCGTAGCTGACAACGTAGCTCTGAAGTCGAAGCGTAAGGGTATGGATCCTCGTCAGTACATTGCCGGTCAGTCTGATTCTAACTATTCTGCAATCCGTACTATGTCAGTAGGTTTGTCTCTTCAGTTCTAATCATTATTTATTTAATTTAAGAATATTATGAAATCAATTAAATATACAGGTCTTGCACTTACCTCGCTGATGGTATTTGCAGCATGTCAGGATGATTTCCTCGAGAACGATCCTACCCGTTTTTCTTCGGAGGAGGACGTTAACAAGACCATGCAGCTTGATCCTTCGAATGTTCAGGCCTATGTAACCGGCGCTTACTTCAATCTTTACTGCGGCGGTGACTATTGGATGTCGCACGATGACTTCGGTCTGCCTGCAATTAAGCTGGCAACCGATCTGAACTGTGAGGATATCGCCTATACAAGAGATCAGACCTGGTTCTGCTACGATTATCAGTTGGATAACCGTCTGAAGACTTACCGTCGTACCAACAGCATGTGGAACCAGTTGTACAATGTAATCGACAACAGTAACACCATCATCACGATGTTGAAGCCTGCCGAAGGCGAGGATCCGTCGAGCGATGAGGCAAAGATTATGTTGGGCGAAGCTTACACCCTGCGCGCATACTGCTACTTCTGGCTGATTAACCTCTACCAGCATCCTTACAGTGTTGACAAGAATGCTCCTGGTGTACCTTTGAAGACTGAGACCGTTTACCGTCAGGAGCGTGTACCTGTCGGTGAAATCTATGACCAGATTCTGGCCGATATCGATTTGGGTTACACTTATCTGAAGGGCGAAGGATTCTTCTCTGGCAATGGCGCTCTCTCTGAGTATTCTGCTGCTGCCATCTATGCTAACATTCTTCTCTTCACAGGTGACTATGCCAAGGCTGCATCTTATGCTGAAATTGCTGCTACCAGCAAGGGCCTGAACTCAAAGAGTGAGATGCTGAGCGGTTTCAACTCACTTGACATGACCGAGGTTATCTGGGGTTACAATGTGAACAACGAGACCACCGGTTACTATGCATCCTTGTTCTCTCACATCGATTCTTACATGATCGGTTATGGCGGACAGGTTGGTTTCCGTAAAGGCATTGCATCTGCGCTGTATGATGAGATCTCTGATGATGATATCCGTAAGCAGTGGTTCGGCTATAATGATAGCTATAACCTTTTGGCTGTTAGCTATGCTTACGAAGAGAGCTATTCTGATGGTACAGATTCTTATGACCTGACAACTTTCATCCAGAACAAGTATCGTGATATCTATCTCACCTCGATGGGCAGTGCAGATCCGTTTACCTCTGCCATCATTTACTTCCGTTCGGGTGAAATGTACTTTGTTGCAGCTGAGGCATACTATCTGGCTGGCAATAATGCAAAGGCTAAGGAAATGCTGGAGACCGTAATGCAGACCCGTATCGATGGCTATACAGCAGATGCTGCAGGCCGTAGTCTTTACGACGAAATCAAGATTCAGAAGCGTATCGAAACCTTCATGGAGGGTGACCGTTATCTGGATGTTAAGCGTCGTGGTGAGACCATCGACCGTTCGGCTTCTATCAATCATGCAACAGATGTTAAGACCGTATTTGATGCATGGGTTTACGAGGCTACTGATTATCGTATGATCTACCAGATTCCTACCAAGGAATTGGAGAACAACCCATCAATCAATGATGAGGATCAGAATCCTTAATGGATAGAGATTCCAACAATAAAACCCGGGGAGCTATCTCCGGGTTTTTTGTTGTTTGTCTACGTCTGAAAGAGATATCTTATGGCAATTTATATTATGTAAGTTTCCGATAAACTGCAGGTTGTTGTTCCTGTAATTATAGCAGCAGAGGTTATATCTTTAAGCGTAAACCTCAATTACTCCAAAGTAACTGAGAAAGTCCTATTCAAGGCAATTCATAATAAGATACTAAGTTTACATATAAAAAAGGTAGCGGGTGAGTCTTCTTTCAGACGCACCCGCTTTTTGAAAATGTCTATATTAAAAGATCTGATACCAGTGTATCACATTTGCAGGATTACTTCTTCTCTTCGCCGCCGATGCCGCACCAGATAAGGGCTGCCAGAACTGCACCTACAATAGGAGCACAGATGAACACCCACAGATCGGTAAGGGCCTGTCCGCCCTGGAAAATAGCAGGACCGATGGAACGGGCCGGGTTAACAGAGGTGCCTGTGTAGTGAATGCCTACCAGGTGAATCAGAATCAGCGACAGACCGATAGCCAGACCAGCCAGATTGCCGGCGCCCTTCTTCTCGTCGGTAGAGCCCAGAACAACCAATACGAAGATGCAGGTCAGAACAACTTCAACAATAAAACCGTTCAGTTGCCCGTAAGCGCAAGCATTGGCGCCCGTAGAGGTTCCGCCGCCGTTGGCTCCTGTCGAAACCATGGCATAGAGAACGGCTGATGCCAGAATCGCACCGATAATCTGGAAGATGATGTACATGGCAGCGTCCTTGCCTGTGATTCTCTTCGAAACAAGACATCCGATGGTGATGGCAGGATTGATATGACATCCGGAAACTCCGCCAATGGCATAGGCCATAGCTACAACGGCTAAACCGAAGGCAACAGCTGTTCCGACAACGGAAGCAGTATCTGCTCCACAATTCAAACTGACGGCAGTGCCGCATCCTAACAAGGTAAGTACGAAAGTACCAACCAACTCAGCAAAATACTTTTTCATTTGATGTTAGTTTTTTAAGGTTTTGTTGAACGACTTTGTTTTATGCCCAAACATTGTCTATGGTATAAAACGTTAATTAACACGCCGCAAATGTAATAAAAAAAATACAAAAATGGCCAAAAAACCGAAGATTTTTTGGCCATTCCCTGATAATATGTCTGAAAACGCTATTTATTGTGTCAAATAATGACTTATTTCTTGCAATCGTGGTCGCGTATCTCAACGCGACGGATTTTGCCGGAAATGGTTTTCGGCAGTTCTTCCACGAACTCGATAACACGCGGATACTTGTATGGAGCAGTCTGCCTTTTGACGTAATCCTGAAGTTCGCTGACCAGTTCAGGACCTGCTTTTGACTTCCATTCGTTGCCTAATACAATGGTTGCCTTAACGACCTGTCCACGGATTTCATCGGGAACTCCGGTAATGGCGCATTCCACAACTGCTGGATGGCTCATCAGGGCCGATTCGACTTCAAACGGACCGATACGGTAGCCGGAACTTTTGATAACATCATCGGCGCGCGAAACAAACCAGAAATAACCCTGTTCGTCGTAATAAACAACATCGCCGGTATAGTAAATGCCGCCATAGTGCGCTTTTTCGGTCAGTCCGGGGTGCTGATAGTATTCTTTGAAGAGGCCTAAGGGTTTCTCAGCTGTTGATTTTAACGGACTGATGCCGGGAGGGACGATGCCTTGCTGTCCGGCAATCCCGGCACGGATAACCAGTTGTCCGTGTTCTCCCGGTTTGCATCGGTTCCCTTCGTTGTCGAGAACATCGACCACGAATTGCGGATTCGGCACGCCCATGGCACCGGGATTCGGGCTGACATAAGGATAGGTACCCAATACAAGGGTTGTCTCGGTTTGTCCGTAGGCTTCGTAAATCATGATGCCGGTCTTTTCCTTCCAATCCCTGAACACGCTTGGATTCAGAGCCTCGCCTGCAGTAGTACAGTATTCCAGATGCGACAGGTCAAAGCTGTTCAAGTCCTCCCGAATCATGAAGCGATAAACAGTCGGGGGAGCACAGAAAGAAGTTACCTTGAAGTCCTGCATAACCTGCAGCAGGTTTTGGGCGATGAACCGTCCTTCGAAGTCGTAGATGAAAACCGTAGCGCCGCAAATCATCTGGCCATAAAACTTTCCCCATACCGCTTTGCCCCAACCTGTATCGGCTACCGTGAGATGCAGTGATCCTTCGTGTACATTGTGCCAGTACTTGGCTGTCAGAATGTGGGCAAGGGGATAGGTATAGTCGTGCATAACCATTTTGGGTTCCCCGGAGGTGCCCGATGTAAAATACATCAGGAAATTGTCGTGAATGTCGTTCTGTCCTTTCAAACTCTTGAACTTCGGAGCCATCATCAGCCCCTGCCAATAGTTGTCCCAGCCTTGCGGAACCTCCGGACCGATGGAAATGCAATGCTTCAGAGAAGGGCAGAAGGCTCTGGCAGCATAAATATTGCGCAGAATCTGGTCATCGCCAACAGCTACTATAGCTTTGATGTCTGCCTCGTGACAACGGTAAATGATGTCCTTGTCGGTCAGCAGGTGTGTTGCCGGAATGGCAACAGCCCCGATCTTGTGAAGAGCTACCATTGTAATCCACCATTCGATGCGTCGCTTCAGGATGAGCATTACACAATCGCCCCGTCCGATGCCAAGCGTTTGCAGGTAACTGGCTGCTTTGTCCGACAGTTCCTTATACTCGCCGTAGTTGATGTGCTTTACGTCGCCGCGGTCATTGGTCCACAGTAGGGCTTCTTTTTCGGGCTCGGTTTCTGCATAAACATCTACAACATCGTAGCCAAAGTTAAAATGCTCCGGTATCTCAACATGGTAGTTCTGCATGAAATCCTCATAAGAAGAGAATTCGGTCTGCTTCAGAAAACGTTCAATCATTGGTCTTAGTATTTATTCCAGATGAGAGATTGGATTGTATGTCACTTTTTTAGTTTTGACATGGCAAAGGTAGGCATTATTTATATATAAAAAAATAGTTCCTGCCCATAATCGCTCTTTTTTATTTATCATTAAGCAAGTAAAGGCACTTCCCAGGGTAAAACCAAGCAAATTTTAACATAAAATAAGATTTGGGCACGCCGTTTGTGTCCGGAATGCCCAAATTATAGGGTTTGATTGGAAGTAATTCCAAAATAAATTAACAATTAAATGAAAATCACCTGTACGATAATGTAGATCGGCAGACAGATTAAGAGGGAGAATTTGATCATGTATCCGAAGAAACTTGGCATCTTGATGCCGCTTTGTTCGGCAATGCTCTTGACCATGAAGTTAGGTCCGTTGCCAATATAGGTGAGGGCACCGAAGAATACGGCACCGATTGATACAGCGCGGAGATACAGATCGCTTGCCAGACCGGGTACCATCGGGTTAGAAGGAGCCATTTCGTTGAAGACCATAGCTGTCGGAGCATTATCGAGAAACGCCGACAGAATACCGGTACAGTAAACATAGTGCCAAGGCTCAGAAAGAACCTGCTGAATCTCTTCTTTCATATTACCCAGGAACATCAGCGCCGGAGTCATGGTGGCGAAGATTCCTATGAATACACAGGCTACCTCCAGAATCGGGGTCCATGAGAAGTTGTTATCAATACGGGTCTGCTTCTTAGTGGTTACCATGCTTAACACGATGATGAGAATAAACGCCCATTCGCGCAGCAGTTTGGTGTAGAAAGGTGCATCGTGTTCGGCCATGGCAGGAATGTACTTGCCGTTGATGAACATTGTAGATGCAATCACGCAAAGAAGCCAGAAGATGTTGATCAGTCCGCCGAACGAAATAGCAGTCTTCTGTGTCAGGTCAGCTTCAAGATTCTCTTTCGGTTCCTTCTTGTAGTAGTACGAATCCATGCAGAAATAGGTAATCAGAAGCAAAAGACCGGTAACTGCCCATTCTGGTGTGAGGGAGAAGAACCAGGTGAAGTCGGCTCCTTTTTGGAAGAGCAGGAAGAGCGGCGGGTCACCCAGTGGGGTCAGCAGACCACCGCAGTTGGCAACAATGGCAATGAAGAACAGGATGGTGTGTGCCTTGTATTTGCGCTGGCTGATGGTCTGAATGAGCAGTCGGATAAGCAGCATGGCTGCTCCTGTAGTGCCCATAAACGAAGCCAATACCCAACCTACGGCCATGATGCAGGTGTTTGTAACAGGTTTTGCAACAAGGTCACCCTTGATGCGGATTCCGCCTGTTGTGACGAACAGTGCCATCAGCAGCAGAATGAACGGTACATAATCGTAAACCATCTGATGCTCGAGTTCGTGTCCCATGCCGTTAGCCACGAGCCAGATGCCGACGGGGATGCCCAAAAGCAGAGATACATAAAGTTTGTGGAGGTTGTGTTCCCACCATTCCTCTAATCTGGTAAGCGGAAGGATGGCGATGCATAGCAGCATTGCAACGAACGGAATCAACATCCATGCAGGAATAACATGTTCCATGACGATTAAAATAAAGAGTTGTTTGTTCGGTTGTTTTATATGATAATTAGTCCAGTTTCAGAACTGCCAGGAAGGCGGTTTGAGGAACCTCTACCCGTCCGATCTGCTTCATGCGTTTCTTGCCGCGCTTTTGGGCTTCGAGCAGTTTGCGTTTACGCGATACGTCACCGCCGTAACATTTGGCAGTTACATCCTTGCGTACCTGTTTGATGGTTTCGCGGGCAATGATCTTGGCTCCAATGGCCGCTTGCACAGCCACATCGAACTGCTGACGCGGAATCAGTTCCTTCAGTTTCTCGCACATGCGCCGGCCAAAGCGTTCCGCATTGTCAACATGTGTCAGTGTGCTGAGTGCGTCCACCTGCTCGCCGTTCAGCAGAATGTCAAGTTTGATCAGTTTCGAAGGACGGAAATCATGGATATAGTAATCGAATGACGCATAGCCCTTCGAAATGGATTTCAGTTTATCGTAAAAGTCGATTACGATTTCGCCGAGCGGAAGGTCGAAATAGATTTCCACACGGTTGCCTGATATATATTTCTGCTCCACCAGCACGCCTCGTTTGTCCAGGCAAAGCTTCATGATTCCTCCGATGTAGTCAGTCTGTGTGATGATAGTGGCACGGATGTAGGGTTCCTCAATGTGCTCGATGGCCATCAGATCCGGCATGCCCGACGGGTTGTGGATCTCTTTCATGACGCCATGCTTGTCGAACACATGGTACGAGACGTTAGGCACCGTAGTGATGACGTCCATGTTGAACTCGCGACCCAAGCGTTCCTGAACGATTTCCATGTGGAGCAGTCCCAGGAATCCGCAACGGAAGCCGAATCCCAAAGCCAGCGATGATTCCGGTACAAACGAGAGGGACGCATCGTTAAGCTGGAGTTTCTCGAGCGAAGCACGCAAATCCTCGTAGTCTTCCGGGTCAATCGGATAGACGCCGGCAAATACCATCGGCTTCACTTCTTCAAAACCTGCAATGGCCTTTTCGCATGGCCGTTGCTGATGGGTAATGGTGTCGCCCACACGGACCTCGCTCGATGTCTTGATGCCGGAACAGATGTAACCTACGTCACCGCAGCCTACTTCCTGCCGGGGTTCCATGTCCATGCGCAGAATGCCTACTTCGTCGGCATCGTACTCCATGCCGGTATTCACGAACTTAACCTTGTCACCTTTGCGCAAGGAACCGTTTTCGATTTTGAAGTACCCGATAACGCCCTTGTACGAATTGAATACAGAGTCGAAGATCAAAGCCTGCAGCGGTGCGTTCGGGTCTCCCTTCGGTGCCGGAATACGTTCAACGATTGCTTCCAGCAGTTCGGGAACGCCAAACCCGGTCTTGCCTGAAGCGCGCATAATCTCTTCGCGTTTGCAGCCAAGCAGTTCAATGATTTCGTCTTCAACCATTTCGGGCATGCAACTGTCAAGGTCGCACTTGTTGATGACTGGAATAATTTCCAGATCATGCTCGATGGCCATATAAAGATTTGAGATGGTCTGTGCCTGAATGCCCTGTGTGCCGTCGACGATAAGCAGGGCACCTTCGCAGGCAGCGATGGAACGCGAAACCTCATAGCTGAAGTCAACGTGACCTGGAGTATCAATCAGGTTCAGAACGTACTTGCCCTGTTCGGCCTTAGTTCCGGTATAGTTGTAGTCCATCTGGATGGCGTGGCTCTTGATGGTGATGCCGCGTTCCCGTTCCAGATCCATATTATCAAGTATCTGAGCCTGCATGTCGCGTTCGGCTATAGTCTTGGTGCATTCCAGCAGACGGTCTGCCAAGGTCGACTTTCCGTGGTCGATATGTGCGATGATGCAAAAGTTGCGGATATGCTTCATTGCGGTTGTCAAATGTCAGTCTGATTTATTTATGCCTTTAATTTTCGTGCGCAAAGGTAATAAAAAAAACGCAAATACCATCCATTTGCTTACGAAAAAAGTACAATATTAAAAAAAATAGGGGCAATTCTTGCCCATCTTTTCAAAATTGTGTACCTTTGCAACGGATAATGGTCCTGTTTGCGGCCTTAATTATAGTCACG
>JAGBQS010000185.1 GCA_017632695.1 Bacteroidales bacterium | reverse complement strand
CTGACTCATCAGGTCCAGCCGTTGCCTGTAGGATCCGAAAATCGCATCGGCCACAATCGAACAGACTGCAGGAAATTCGTCCGGCTCATTCCAAAGGCAGTGAACGGCTACCTGGAGGTCGGAGAGATTCACTTCCTTACGGTCGTGCATCAGCGCCGAAGCCCGCATCAGACGGGCAATGCGGTTCCAGCGGCGGTCGCTAACATACAGCGTCCGATGCACATCCTGACCCTCAATCTTCACATCCTTCAGCGCCTTCCGGATGGCCGAAACGACCTGCAGCACCTCGTCCGGCAGCCTGATTTCATCAATCTCCTGCTGGATCCGGGTGTATTCTTCGGTCGAAAAAGCTTCCGGCAAATCCTGTTCCTGCAAACCGGCTTCAACGGGCTGTGCATCGAGCATCCTGTAAAAGTTGTCCTCCTTACCGATAGGCTGGCACACCACACGGATGATGAAGCGGTCCCACATGGCCTCCAGCCCCTCACCTTCGGTCGGCAGTTCGTTCGAAGCACCGATTAGCAGTTTAAGGGGCAGCCGGAGCCGGGTCTGTCCGTTCAGATAGGTTTTCTCGTTAATGACCGTCAGCAGCGTATTCTGTATGGCAGGACCCGCTTTCCAGATTTCATCGAGGAAAACCACATCGGCCGTCGGCAGATATCCGTCCACACAGCGTTCATACACATCGGACGTTTTCAGTTTGCTGATGCTTACGGGACCGAACAGCTCATCAGGTGTCGAGAACCTGGACATCAGATATTCAAAGGAACGCGCGTGCGTGAAGGCCTGTTTCAGACGACGGCCTATCATACTTTTGGCCACACCTGGAGGACCCAGCAGCAGGATACTCTGTCCGGAGACGGCAGCCAGCAGCGAAAGGCCGATCTCTGTTTCTTTTTCGTACACTCCCTGATTCAGAGATTTAAGAAGTGACTGGATTCGTGATTTCATTTTGTGCGCTTATACACTATTATATATAAGAAGGATGATACGCTTATATAAGAGGAGATACGCTTTTAAAAGACAATTGACCACCATGGAAGAGCTCCAGGGCGGTCAAAAATCCGTTTTGCCTAAAAACGATTTGCTCAAAAACTAGCAGTTGTTTTCACCTGTGCTTCCCGAAGGATTAACGCATAGTGTCACCAACGGTCAGATTCTTACGGCCCTTGGCACGACGAGCAGCGAGCACACGGCGACCATTCTTTGTGGCCATACGAGCGCGGAAACCATGCTTGTGCAAACGGCGATGGTTGTGAGGCTGGAATGTCATCTTCATAGCTCTTATTTTTTATATAGTTGTTATTATTTTGCTTAATTGCGGGTGCAAAAGTAGTATTTTTTCCCCAAACCGCCAAATTTTTTTGCAAAAAACTTTATTTTTTTTGTCAATATAAGTTTTTTTCACTACCTTTGTCCCCGCTATCAAGCAAAATCGACAATTCTATTTATCATTTTTATAAAAATCATAATACAAAATCGTATGGCAATTAAGTCACAGGACATCAAGAACGGCACCGTCATTCGTTTGGACGGCAAGCTCCAGGTGGTTGTGGAATTCCTCCACGTTAAACCAGGTAAGGGTAACACTTTCATGCGCACCAAACTGAAAGACGTCGTTTCAGGATATGTAGTCGAGAAGCGTTTCAACATCGGCGAAGTTCTGGAGGACGTTCGCGTTGAGCACCGTCCTTATCAGTTCCTTTACATGGACGGCGACGACGCTGTTTTCATGAACCAGGAAACTTTCGATCAGGTTAACATCGCAAAGAGCTCAATCATCGGTGGTGAGTACATGAAGGAAGGCGACATCGTTGAGGTTGTATCTGATGCTTCGACCGACACCATCCTGACCGCAGAAATGCCAGTCAAGACCACTTTGAAGATTACTTACATGGAACCGGGCGCTAAGGGCAACACTGCAACCAACACCCTTACCAAGGCTACCGTTGAGACCGGCGGCACCGTAATGGTTCCTCTGTTCTGCAAGGAAGGCGACGTTATCGTTGTCGACACCCGTGATGGCAGCTACGTTGAACGTGCCAAGTAACCGGAAGTTACAAACGCTGCAATGATTATCACAGAATGGGCTGAACAAGACCGTCCGCGTGAAAAAATGATGGCCAATGGCGCTGCCTCCTTAACGGAGGCCGAGCTGTTGGCCATTCTGATTAATACCGGACAGAAAGGAAAAACGGCAGTCGATCTGGCACGCGACCTGCTGCAGCACTGCAACGGAAGCCTGGTAACACTCAGCCATACCATGCTGCATGGCTCGAACGAGGACAGGCAGACGCTGCTCAAGGGTATCGGCCCCGCCAAGATGTGCCATATCCAGGCCGCCCTTGAATTGGGTCGCCGCCGGCAGCAGGAGGAGGAACGGGAAGCACTCCGGGACTTCCGGATAACTACGCCCAAGCAATTATTTTCTCTGTTTAACAGCCATCTGTCGGGACTCGATCACGAGGAATTGTGGGCTGTTTATTGCAGCCGGAATGGCAAGATTCTCTACAAATGCCGCATCAGCGAGGGTGGCGTAAACTTCTCGGGCGCCGACATCAAGAAAATATGCCGGCCGGCTATCGAGTATATGGCAACATACGTCGGCCTGTGCCACAACCACCCCAGCAGCGATCCGGAACCCAGTGTACCGGACCAGGAAGTTACCTTCAGGGTACAGACAGCACTGAGGCTGCTCGATGTCACGCTGCTCGACCACATCATCATTGCCTGCAACCGCTACTATTCGTTCAAGGAAGACGGCAAACTATAAATACTGACAAGATGACCCGCGAAGAAACCGTACTGAACTATCTGCAGGAACACCATATTCCGTTTACCTGCTACAATCATCCCGAAGGAAAATCCATCGAGGAAGCCAGACGCTGGTGGAAAAATGACGGATCGGTACACTGCAAGAATCTGTTTTTCCGGAACCATAAAGGCAACAAACACTATCTGGTGTGCTTTGACTGCGATCACGACCTGGCCATCCACGACCTGGAACAGCGCCTTAAAGCCTCGCTCATAGCCCAGGGACTTCCTTCGTGCGGAAAACTGTCGTTTGCCTCCCCCGAACGCATGATGCGCTACCTGGGACTCGAACCCGGAAGTGTCTCCCCCTTCGGACTGATCAACGATTCGGAGAACCACGTACATCTGTTTCTGGACGAGAATCTGAAGCAGGCCGAAACACTTTCTTTCCATCCGAACGACTGCCGGGGAACTGTGGTCATCAGCCGCGAAGACTTCGAACGCTATCTGCACGAAGTCGGCAACACCTACGAATACATACAACTTTATTAAAGGAACTGACGATGGCAACCCCATTCAATAAATTAGAAACCACTCGCTTTGTGTGCGAGCCCTTCCACTCCGACTTCATGGGCCAGCTGACCCTCAATGTTCTGGGCAATCACCTCCTGAACTGTGCAGGCGAACATGCCCAGAAACGCGGTTTCGGAATGGCCCGCCTGAACGAAGAAGACCATACGTGGGTCCTGTCACGCATGGCCATCGAATTTGAGGAACTCCCCAAACAATACGAAACATTTGAAATCGACACGTGGGTGGAATCCGTTTACCGCCTGTTTACCGACCGCAACTTCGCCATCCGGAATCAGGAAGGCCGAACCATCGGTTACGCCCGTACCGTCTGGGCTATGATCGGCGTACATAGCCGCAAGCCGATTGATTTGCTGAGCATGCACGACGGACACCTTGCGGAATACGTTTACCCGGAAATGGCTTGCCCGATAGAGAAACCCGGACACATAAAAGTACTTGCACAGGTGCCGACCGACCGTTTCACAGCCCGCTACAACGATATCGACATCAACGGACACGTTAACAGCATACGCTATATTGAGCACGTAATGGACCTGTTCCCGCTCGACTATCTGCGCGAACATCCGCTCCGCCGCTTTGAAATTGCCTACGTTACCGAAAGCTACTACGGCGATACGCTCGACATCTATGCCGACCGGAAGGACAACGAGCACCAGATAGAAATCAAAAAAGGCAACGCCACCATCTGCCGCTGCAAACTCTTCTTTGCGTAAAGCCCCCTTTGTAGGTTCCGATTACCTATCGGGGTCTTACCGTAACATGAAAACAAGCCTGCTTGTATTCGTACTTAACATAGCAGTAACCGGCGGCACGCAGGTCATAAAGGGCTCGGGCCAGATCAGCCTTCAGTTTACCGTCGTGGGTGCGGCCGCGACGGTAAAAGCGGTTATAAGTAATATCGAACGTAGTGGCATAGCGATGCGCACTATCCTTTGTGGCGTTGACATTCACCTTCTTCAGACGGTTCACATCCGCATCCGTACGCAGGCACGAGGTAATGATGAAGCGGCTGTTGGTTCCGTGATATTCCTGACATCGCTCTCCTAAAGCCGTAAGGAAATCGGCAGCATCGGGCACCAGATAAGGTACCGACTGCGTCATGGGGTCGAGTTTATAGAAGCGGGTATCCTCAAGCTGAACCAATTTGTTCTGTAAGGCTTGGAGCGCCTCCCGGTTGGGCTGCGGACGGATGCCCAGACGGCGGGCAGCCACAAGATGGGTGTCGTTAACATCATTGAAGTCGCGCGATAGTTGAACCTGTCTCCTTCGGTTCAGTTCGCCGCAAGGGAACTCGCGATGCGGATAGTCGCCCGAATAATAATCCAGACAGAGCACATCGGCATCATCGACAGGAGATTCCTGTTCAGAATCGAACCTTGAAGCAACCCATTCGCCTGCGATCTTCACGCCCGAATAGACACCGTAGCAAACACCATAGCCGACTCCCAGCACCAGCAGCAGGCCCGTCGTCAGCAAACACCATCCTACGATGTGTCGCGTCCGACGTTCCAAATGCCAGTACCAGACTTCGTATTTTTCTATCAGTGTTTTCAGCATCTTTACTCTCTTCACTTTACCCTTTACTCTTTACTCTAAAAAATCACGGCATCGGCTGCAGACCTTCCCAACGGACATCCCAGTTTCCGTCTTTGGGGAAGCCGGGATTAGCACCCAGCTGGCAGTTATCCCAGCCTGCACACATAAGTGCTACAGCTGTAAGTAGACCGCCATTACCGGGCAGGTAGAGGCGCAGACGCGAGTCCTGATAGTTATGACCGGAAATAAGATAGGTGTTGGTGCGCTGGCTGCCCAGCAAGACCTTGACAGCCATTTCGGGTTCACCCAAACGGGCGGCACACATGGCAGTCATCGGATAATCCCAGCCCCAGGTCTTACCCCAGTTCCAGTTATCCCAAACCCAACGGAGCGTATTGCGCATAATGTCCTCGCGTACCAGCGGGCACTTCGGGAAGATGCCGAGGGCACCCAGAACGGCCATGTGGTCGGATGTCAGACGAATATCGCGGAACGTATCCTCGCTATCCTCGCTGGCCGTATAGAGGTCGCCGTACTGGGCCGAATAAACGCTGTCGGTAATGAAGTGCAAGGGCGAAAGCTTGTCGCGCAGTTCGTCCCACTCCATATTCTTCATACCCTCATGACGCTGGCGCCACTGGTTGGCCACACCCATCGCAAAATGCCATTGCGAGAGCTCGAAGGGCGGATTGATGGTTTCCGAAGCCTTCAGGGTCTCCTGCGCCGGGATGGCTCCCTTCAGGATGTAACGGTTAGGCATCGTGTCGTAGTCGGCAAAATCGGCCATAAACTTGGCGGTTTCCTGCACCAGAGCATAGTATTTATCCTCCACCTCCTTCGCCTTCGCGTCGTTGCCGGCATTCTGATAAGCTCTGCGGACCAGTTCGGCCAGATAGATGTAATGAGGCTGCTGCCAGATCAGGAAGGAGCCGGTGCTCGAAGGTGCTTCCATGCCCGAAGGATCCGTCATCTTCATCCAGCGTACTCCCTGGAAGCCCTGACGCCGGGCAATATGGCGTGCCACAGGCTCCACTTTTTCGTACCACTGCATGGAACGTTCCAACAGTTCCGGATGTCCGTAGAGCGCAAACTGAGCCTGATGCCACCAGATCATCTCCATGTGGAACTTGCCGAACCACGAGTTATAGGTCAGACCCGTTTCCTGCGGAGGCGTCATACCTGCACAGTTAACAGCCAGCAGATACTGGCTCAGCACCACGCGACGCTCCAGTTCCTTAGCTTCGGGTGCCTTGCAACGGCTGAAGTCGATGATGCCTCCCTCGTACCAGTACTTATGCCAAAAGTCGGCCGAAGCCTGGAGGTTGAAATCCACACCCGCCGAAGCATCGTAGCAGTTATGCTGCTCCAGACGTGCACCCTGACCCTTCCATTCGGCCGTAAAGGCGAAATAGCCTGTGGTTGGAGTCAGCTGTACACGGTTAGGACCCACCTGTTCGATGTAGGCCTCGCACGAATCGAGGTCGATGTCGATGGAATAGGTCGCATTGTGCATCGACTTGTTTCCGAACTCGTCGAAGACCTCAACCGGAGGGAAATGATGTGTGATGCGGAAATGCTGGTTATTGCCCGAAATGATCTGCTCGCAAGAGGTGTGATGCAAAGCAGGATCGTCCGTCCAGAGGCAGGCATCGTCCGAATGTCCGCCCGTCGGATAAGGCATACGGAACACAATCGGCTTGGGTTCCTGTGCCTCGATGCGTACAGCCACCAGCGATACCTCCGGATTGGCACAAGTGGTAACCCGTACAGGTTCGCCGTTCAGGTTATACGACGAAGTGATAGTTCCCGTCTCGAGATCCAGCCGCTGGTTAATGTCCGAGAAAGCCCCGAAGCCGGTACCCTCAGGCAGAGCCAGCCCCATAGTACCCAGATGCAAACGGTGCGGATTCTTACGGACAAAGTCGATGGCCTCCTTGCGTCGCAAAAGGTCCTGATACTCCTTGCCTCCCTTAGCCTTGGCGGCAGCCTCTGCGGCACGCGAAATCTGTGAGGCATAAACCTCCTTGTGTCCGCGGCCGAAGTCGCAGGTAACAAGAGTCTCGTCGAAACTGAAGTTCTTGGGATTCGGGAAACTGTGCCAGCCCCAGTCGGACATCGTGCCCAACGGGACGCCGTGCGAATACTCCTCGGGGAAGGTCTGCAGACCGGTAGCATCGACCGTATAGGCAAAGCGGCCGTTGCCCACGGTGAGCGACGATAGCGAATCGAAAGCCGTCACCACCGGGCTGTTCCGCTCCAGCAGCGCGTGACGGTCAATCGGCTCCTGGGCCGATGGCGAGCAACCGCACACCAACAGCCCGAAAGCCATCAGGGAAAGATGGAATCTATTCATTCAGTATAAGTTAGTAATTTGTTAGGTTGTGAGGTTTTGAGGTCTTGAGGTTGTAAGGTTTGTATGTTAGGTTTTGAGTCTTGCGGTTGTAAAGT
>JAGBQS010000184.1 GCA_017632695.1 Bacteroidales bacterium | reverse complement strand
CGGTCATGAAACGGATGACGCGATCGGTACGATGGAAATAAGTCTCGAGCTTGTTTACGATGGTTGGTTCGCCATCGAACTCCACCAGGAAATAGAAGCCAGAAGATTTCTTCTGAATCGGGTAAGCGAGTTTCTTCATACCCCAAGCCTCCTCGTTAACGATGGTAGCACCGTTGTTTGTGAGTTCGGCCCTAACAGCTTCTACCGTTTCCTTTACCTGCTGATCAGATAAAACGGGAGTCAAAATGAAAACGGTTTCGTAGTTGTTCATAACTAACTGTTAAATTTTGATTTTGTTTATATTAATAATGTGTCTCCGCCCTCATCCTTGCGGATTTTGCGCGAAAAGCGGTGTAAAGTTGATAATTTTTCACGAATTTGCCAAAATTTTCCACTCTTTTTACGCTTATTTTAAAGGTTTTCAAGGAGTTTTATGCCTTTTTTGTTACTTCGATGAAACATAATTTACTCTTTTTTTATCTTTTCCTTGGTCACTTCGGCAAATTATTGTATCTTTGCCACGACAAACTATTACTGACTGACATGACCTCGAAAGTTATTACCGAAATCACGCCGCTGACGCAACAGGACAGTTTCTATATGTTCGACCACCTGAAGGAAACCTACGACTATCCGCTGCACAAGCACGAAGAGATTGAACTCACCTTTATGGAGAACTGCACCGGCGTGCGTCGGGTGGTAGGCGACTCCATCGAGACATGCGGACGTTTCGATCTGGCCCTGATTGGCAGTAACCTGGAGCACGCCTGGGAACAGGTACCCGGAGAAACGCTGGCCGATGTTGCTGCCGGACATAAGGTAAGGGAACTGGTTGTCCAGTTTTCGCCCGACCTGCTTGATGACAAGTTTCTGGCCAAGTCGCAGATGGCTTCGCTCCGCAAACTGATGGACAATGCCAAGCGGGGCATTGCATTCGGCACGCCTGTCATCATGCGCATCTATAACAAACTGGATCAGCTGTCAGCCGAAGAGCCGGGTTTTCCGCGCGTGCTCCGGTTGCTCGATATTCTCTATCAGCTGAGTATCGAAACCGACTTCCACACACTGGCGACCTCGTCGTTCGCTTCGGCTCCCACCTTCTCCGACAGCCGGCGCGTGCATAAGGTCGAGACATACATCAACGAACACTTCCGCGAAGAAATACGGTTACAGACCGTTGCAGACCTGGCCGGAATGACCCCGACTGCCTTCAGCCGTTTCTTCCGGCTCCGGACGAACCGTACCCTCTCTGACTATATCATCGATATGCGTCTGGGATACGCCGCCCGCCAACTGGTCGACACCACGACCTCCATCATTGAAATCTGCTACGCTTCCGGATTCAACAACGTCTCGAACTTCAACCGTATTTTCCGCAAACGCAAAGGCTGTTCGCCCAGTGACTTCCGGAAAACATACCAGAAGAGCAAGATTACGGTATGAATTAAGGTTTTGAGGTTATGAGGTCGTGAGGTCGCTTCGCTTGTAAGGTAATTTACCAACCCAAGTCAGCCAGGTTACTTACATAAAAACCTCATAACCTAAAATAACCTTACAACCTCAAAACCTTAAAACCTTATAACCTCAAATAATATTTTTTTATCTATTTTACACACCCGACTTATGCAAGTATTGCAAAGGTCGGGATTTGTATTTATATTTGCAGCGTCATTCAGTCAAAACGCTTCTGGCAATTATTCAGAAACTCTTATATATATATAATAATGAGTAAGCATTGCTACGGACATTTCGATGACGCCCATCGCGAATTTGTCATTACCGATCCGGCCACACCGTTTCCCTGGATCAACTATTTGGGCAACGAAGACTTCTTCGGTCTGATTTCGAACACTGCCGGCGGCTACGATTTCTATAAGGATGCCAAGTTCCGCCGAATCACACGTTACCGTTACAACGGTGTCCCCATGGACAATGGAGGACGCTATTTCTACATCAACGACAACGGCACGGTCTGGAATCCGGGGTGGAAACCTTGCAAGACGCCACTCGATTCATACGAGTGCCGGCATGGTATGAACTATACCCGCATCACAGGCAGTAAGAACGGCGTGCAGGCATCGGTTCTCTTCTTCGTCCCTCTCCACACCTGGGCCGAAGTGCAGAAACTCACCCTCAGCAACCGGAGCCGGGAAGTGAAGCATCTGAAACTGTTCAGTCTGACCGAATGGTGCCTTTGGAACGCTGCCACCGACATGGAAAACTTTCAGCGGAACTGGAGTACGGGCGAAGTGGAAATCGACGGGTCGGTCATCTACCACAAGACCGAATACAAGGAACGCCGTAACCACTATGCCTACTATAGCGTCAACGTACCCGTACAGGGTTACGACACAGACCGGGAATCATTCATCGGACTCTACAACGGCTTCGAGGACCCGCAATGCGTGGTAGCCGGACGTCCCGCCAACAGCTTGGCTCACGGCTGGAGCCCGATAGCCAGCCATTACATCGAAGTGGAACTCCAGCCCGGCGAAAGCCGCGACCTGATCTTCCTTTTGGGATACGTTGAAAACGAGCCGGACGAGAAATTCTCGGAGGCCGACATCGAACGCAAACGGAACGGCTCGCTCATTTCGAGCCAGGAATCCGACCGTACGCTTGTCAACAAGAAAAAAGCACAGGAAAGCATCAGTCGATTCAGTACCACCGAGGCTGTGGATGCAGACTTTGCCGAACTGAACCGGATGTTGGACGGACTGCTTGACAAGTTCGTACTCCAATCGGACGACGAACGTCTGAACCGTATGGTCAACATCTGGAACCAGTACCAGTGCATGATTACTTTCTGCTTCTCTCGCAGCGCCTCGTTCTTCGAGAGCGGCATCGGACGGGG
>JAGBQS010000183.1 GCA_017632695.1 Bacteroidales bacterium | reverse complement strand
GTAAAGTCACGCAGGAACATCACCGGCAGCAATGCCAGGATGAACGGATAGTACTGATCCCATAAACGTTTCAGTGCGGTCATCATAATCAGTTCAGCTTTGATGTTTTGGTTTTCACCTTCACCCGGTCAATGCGACGACGTTCCATACTGAGCACCGTGAACTCGATGCCCCGGTAGCGCAACGTTTCGTTCACACGCGGGAAGTTCTGTTTAATTTCCAGGAGCAGGCCGCCTAACGACTCGCAGTTGTCGGCTTTGTCGCCCAGATTATCAGCATCGATACCTGTCACGCGACAGAAATCGTTGAGCGATGTGCGGGCCTCAAATACCCACTCGTTGGCTCCCACCTTCTGCCAGGTCTGGTCGTCTTCGTCGTACTCGTCGCGAATCTCGCCTACAATCTCTTCCAGCACATCCTCCATGGTGATCAGTCCGCTTGTGCCGCCGAACTCGTCGACCACAATAGCCATATGCAGACGCTTACGGCGGAAATCGTCAAGCAGGTCATCGACCATCTTGTTTTCGGGCACATAATATGCCGGATGGATCAGATCCTGCCACTTGAACGAATCGGGCTGATTCAGGTACGGCAACAGATCTTTGATATAAAGGATACCCTTGATGTGGTCTTCGGTCTCTTCGCACACAGGGATACGGCTGTATTTCTGGTCGACCACCAGCTTCAGCACCTCGCTGAATGTAGCCGATGTTTCGAGAAAGGTAATCTCGCTGCGGCTGGTCATCGCATCTTTCACTGTTTTGTCAGCAAACTCGATGATACCCTCAAGCATCTTCTTCTCTTCCTTGTTGCGCGACAGCTGCGGGGTCAGTTTCATGGCATCGCTCAGATCCTCGACGGTCACATCCTCGCCCATTTTATCGGCCAAACGGCGGTTGATAATTCCCGTGCTGCCTACCAGCAAGGAAATAAACGGCGAAAACCAGGTTACCATCCCCTGCATCAGGGGAGCCGTCCAACGGGCAAAGCGCAGCGGCTTGTGACTGGAATAAACCTTGGGCAGAACCTCTCCGAACAGGAGCAGGAAGAATGTCAGCACAATCGTTTCGATCAGGAAAATCATCACCACGCTCGTATGGGAATGGTCGATGATTCCGTTCATGAAGAGGGTGAAGAGCATGATGATGGCCACATTCACCAGATTGTTGCCAATCAGAATGGCAGCCATGAGACGTTCGCTCTTTTCGAGCAGGCGGCGAATGGTTCCGTCAACGGGCCGTTCCTCTTCGTCCAGACTGTCCTGTTCTTTGGGCGAAAGGGAGAAAAAGGCAACCTCGCTTCCTGAAATGGTTGCAGACGCACCCAGCAACAGCACCGCCATTGCCAATGCGACCCAGGCCGTCAAGGAAGGTGTCGCCCATTGTATGTCATAAAAAGATGTTTCCAATACTAAATAATATCAAGATTTCAGCAATAACTTCTGGAATGTATTAATCGACAGATCGTGATGCAGGCGTCCGTGAGAAGCCAGCGAGATGCCTCCTGTTTCCTCACTTACAATTACCACCACCGCATCGGTCAACTCGGCCAATCCCAATCCGGAACGGTGCCGCAGACCCAGATCTTTCGGAATGCGGGCATTGTGCGAAACCGGCAAAATACAACCGACAGCATTCAGCCGGCCGTCGCGTATCACAGCCGCTCCATCGTGCAAGGGTGTATTCTTATAAAAAATCTGTTCAATCAGGCGAGGGGTCAGCTTGGCATCGATAATCTCGCCAGTCTCGGCATACTCCTGCAGGGAATCGGTCTTCTCGATACAAATCAGCGCACCGACCTTATGCTGACTCATGTTGCGGCAGGCAAGCACCAGAGGATCCATCCACTGCCGGTTATCCTGTCCGGATGTCTTCGAGCCGAAAATATTCATCAGAGATGTCCACCGCCTGCGGGATCCCAATCGGACCAGGAATCGGCGGATATCGTTCTGCAGCAGAATCACCAGCACAATCAGTCCCACGCTGATGACGCTGTCCATAATGGCTCCCAGCAGCTTCATCTGCAGGACCTGGCTTACCACCACCCAGATCAGGAATACGGCAAGCACACCCTGATAAAGCACCAGCGTGTCGTTTTTCGAACTGCTGCGGTACAGATAGAACAATATCCAAGCCACAATCAGTATGTCGATGATGTCCTTAATGCCAAAGTCCCACATTATATTATTATCTTACTGTTTAACGGTTTTAATGAATCGCTCAATAATCAAAATAATACACCATTCATTTATGTATCCGATCGGCATTTTGCGCTACAAAGGTACTCCACGAAGAACTGCCACTCCCCGAACTACGGGGAATCCGGCTTTTGGAGCCGCCTGCGGGAACAACGCCCGGCTTGCTGGTCATATAAAAATGCGTCAGGGCGATAGCCACAGCATCCGAGGCATCGAATTTTGCGTCCATTTCGGCATCACTCAAATGCAGCGCATTCTTCACCATAGCCGCCACCTGTTCCTTCGAAGCCGCACCGTTGCCCACTATCTGTATCTTAACCTTGGCCGGCGAATACTCGAAAATCGGGATGTCGCGCTCAACGGCAGCCGCCATAGCCACACCCTGCGCCCGGCAAAGCTTAATCATCG
>JAGBQS010000182.1 GCA_017632695.1 Bacteroidales bacterium | reverse complement strand
CGTCGCTACTAAAAAGCAGGCCAAGGAGGTCGTTGCCGAGAAGGCAAAGGCTATTGGTATGCCATACGTTATCGAGCGTTGGCCAGGCGGTATGCTCACCAACTTCACCACAATCCGTAAGGCTGTGAAGAAGATGGCTACAATTGATAGACTTACCAAGGATGGTACTTTTGATAACCTCTCTAAGCGTGAGCGTTTGCAGATTGCACGCCAGCGTGAGAAGTTGGAGAAGAACCTGGGTTCTATCGCTGACCTGACCCGTCTTCCATCTGCCCTCTTCGTTGTTGACGTAATGAAGGAGCATATCGCCGTAGCAGAGGCTATCCGTTTGGGTATTCCTGTTTTCGGTATGGTTGACACCAACTCAAATCCTAACAACATCGACTTTGTAATTCCTGCTAATGACGATGCGACCAAGTCTATTGAGGCTGTTGTAGGTGCAGTTACTGAGGCTATTGCCGAAGGTCTGGAGGAGCGCAAGGTTGAGAAAGCCGATCAGGATGCTGCAGAAGCTTCCGGGAAGGCTCCTCGTAAGGCAAAGAAGGCTGCTGAAGCACCAGCTGAAGAGAATGCTGAGGCTTAATTATTAACTTCTTAACAGAAATTAAGATTATGGCAGTTTCAATTGCTGATATCAAGAAGCTCCGTGAAATGACGGGCGCAGGTATGTCTGACTGCAAGAAGGCTCTCGAGACTTCTAATGGCGACTTCGAGGCAGCTGTTGCAGAGATTCGCAAGAAAGGTCAGGCTGTAGCAGCAAAGCGTGAGGCTCGTGAGGCTTCGGAGGGCGTAGTAATTGCTCGTACCGATGGTAAGTTCGCTGCTATCATTGCTTTGAAGTGTGAGACCGATTTCGTTGCCGGTAACGAGCGTTTCGTTGGTTTGGCAAACAAGATCATGGATCTCGTGATGGCAAACAAGCCTGCTAATCTCGATGAGGTTCTGGCTCTTCCAACTGAGGATGGTACCGTTAAGGATTCTATCACTGCTCAGATTGGTGTAACGGGCGAGAAGATGGAAGTAGGTGCTTACGAAAGCATCAACGGAGAAGTTACAGTTGCTTACAACCACTTCAATAACAAGCTTTCTGCCATCGTTGCTTTCAACGAAAACGGTAAGGCTGAAGTTCTGAAGGATGTTGCACTTCAGGTTGCTGCAATGAACCCTGTTGCTTTGGATGCTGATTCAGTTCCCCAGTCTGTTAAGGATACTGAGCTTGCAGTAGCAATCGAGAAGACCAAGCAGGAGCAGGTTGCCAAGGCCGTTGAGGCCGCTTTGAAGAAGGCTGGTCTGAATCCGAATCTGGTTGACAGCGAGGATCACATCGCTTCGAACATGGAGAAGGGTTGGCTGACTCAGGAGGAGGCAGACAAGGCTCGCTCTATTAAGGAGACAGTAGCTGCTGAGAAGGCTGCTAACCTCCCAGAGGCTATGGTTCAGAACATTGCCAAGGGTCGTCTGAACAAGTTCTTCAAGGAGAACTGTCTGCTCGAGCAGGAGTTCATCAACGATGCTAAGATCAATGTACATCAGTACCTGGAGAATGCTCAGAAGGGTCTGACAGTAACTGCCTTCAAGCGTATTAACTTGAACCAGGATTAATCCTGATATAAAGAGATTGCGGAAATCTCTGCAATCTCTTCCACGGGGTGTGGCGCAGTTGGTAGCGCGCTACGTTCGGGACGTAGAGGCCGCCCGTTCGAGTCGGGTCACCCCGACCTATTAGGTCGAGAAAAAAGCATTGAAGCCTGAGGTTTTTCCTCAGGCTTCAATGTGTTTCTTTGCTTCCGGCTTGTTAACCAACCTAAACTCTTATACCCTTTTACTTATTATACTTTATTCATTATACATTCTTCTTTACTCTTTACTCTTTACTCATTACCCTTTATACTATACTCTTTCCCCTTTACTCTCTTCCTCCTAACTGTATCTCTGTGCTTCTGGAGCTTTTTGCAAAATAATAAGGCCAGACGAATTTCGTCTGGCCTTGATTAATCCGTATAATTGCAATTATTGCTTTGTGAACTGGAAGCCTACCTTCATACCTTCGTAGCTGTTAGCGATGGATGTGATAGTGCTCAAAGAATTGAATTTGCTTCCTAATGTCTTCATAAGGGTAAGCAGTTTGGTTCCATCAAATGTCAGATACATGGTTGACCCGGTCACTGTTACGTAGCTCTTGATTGATGCTCCGGTTGATGTTGTGATGGTGATGGTCTTGTCGCTGCTGTTGAAAACATACGTGCCCTGTCGGCTGAGGCTGCCTACGGAGTAAGTTACATTGCCGTCTTTGTCGAACACAAATTTCAGTTTTCCTTCCTTGATGCCTACCAATTTGTAGATGGAGGTGAGTTTGGTCTTTACTTTATCGGCGATAACGGCTCCGCCAGCCTGGGTCAGATAGTTTTCGCTTTCAAACTGTACACTTGGTTCACTGTAACTCCAGGTTCCGACAACACTGCTGGCAGTTGTGGTAATGTCGCCGGTAACAGATGCAATCAGGTTTGTGATGATGCTGCCTGTTGCAGAACCTGCAGTAGAAGATCCGGTAGTGCTGCTGACAACATTGTTGATCACATTTCCTAAAACGTCCTGAGCTGTAGTGCCTGCAGTTGTATTGGTGGACGAAGAACTGGATGCGTTTCCGGTAGCACCCGAAAGCAACGAAGAGAGGATGCCCTGTGCGTCGGCACTTTGAGCAAACATGAACGACAGGGCTAAGCCTGCAACAAAAATCTTTTTCATAATTATAGGGTTTAAAAGATGTTTCAAAGTAAGAAGTTAAATCGCCTTTCTTTCTGTCTTATTTATTATCTGATTTAAGAATCTTTTCTGCCAGTATCAAATCTTCGGGAAAGGTGATTTTGATGTTTGTGGACTCGCCGTTTACTACATATATCGGAGTGTCGGGCAGATAGCGGTGAACGACTCCGGCATCATCGGTAGTTATGAATTCCGGATCCTTGAGTCCCAGTTCATAAGCTTTGGCGATAGTGTTCAGCCTGAATCCTTGTGGTGTCTGTACATTCCTTAGGGAAGAACGGGCCGGAATCCGTACAATATGTCCGTCGCTGTTTACTTCGCATATTGTATCTGTGCAGGGAACTGCCACATCAACAGCCTCGAATTTTTGCAGAGCATTCAGGCAGTCTGTAATGATTCGTTGTGAAACCAGACATCGAACGGCATCGTGAATCAGAATGTTGTCCTGCGGGTGGTCGCAGTAAAGCCGAATAGCTGCCAAACTTGAATCGTAGCGTTCTTTTCCACCCGGAACTACATGTTTTACCTTGGGATAGGGCTTGGCGATGCCGGATGCCAGATCCAGATAATCTGCATGGCAGACTATAACAATTTCGTCAATCCCGGGGTTGGCACTAAAGGCACGGATGCTGTGTTCCAATATGGGATTTCCTGCCACCTTGATGAACTGTTTCGGCTCCGGACCTCCCATGCGTTTGCCACTACCTCCTGCTAAAAGTACTGCGATGTTCATAGCTGATGTAGTAAAAGTCGTTGCAAAGTTAGGAAAATATAGCTTGTTTTGCAAACAAAAACGTAAAAAGTATATTGAAAAAGTAGAAAAATGCTTAAAATGTCAGTTATGTCGAAAAAAAAACGTAATTTTGCGACACATATTTTAAAGTAATGGCAAAAGAACAAGATAATCATCAGGAAACCATTCCGACTGAAGAGTCGGTGCTTGACAGACTCAAATCGCGACGGATGAACCGGAGGCATAATGCTTTCTTTTTTCTGTCGGGAATGGTTGCTGCAGTCCTGCTTATCATATTGGTCTTCAATACTCCGCTTCGGAACTACCTCCCTGGTTATCTGGATGTGAATAAACGGGCGCTTTTAATGGAAAGTGCGATGCGTATTGACAGTCTGGAGCGTGAAAACGATCTCCGTTCGGCATATCTGGAGAATATGACCGCCATTTTGAGGGGAAGTGCCGAACCGGACAGTATCCGTCGGTTTGACAGCAGTGTGGCAATCATGAACGATACGTTGCTTCCCGCTTCGGAACGGGAACAGGCATTTGTAGCGCGTTATGAAGAACAGGAGCGCTTCGGATTGAACGCTTTGTATGCCAATGAAGGTTATCAGGGAGTCAGTTTCCTGAAACCACTGAAAGGCAAGATTGCAGAACCGACAGAAGATAATGCCACAGAAGCGGGAACGACTGTTATTGAGGTTTCGGCCAAAGAACCTGTTCTGGCACCGCAGGAAGGAACCGTAGTGGCAGTCAATTTCCTGATCGGTCAGGGGTTCCAGTTGGTTTTACAACATAATAACGAATATATTACAATTTTCACCCATTTGTCGACCGTTATGGTTGATGTCGGCCAGAGTCTGAAAGCCGGTCAGGTTGTCGGTCATGGAACGGAATGGGTCGGAATACAGCTTTGGCATCGTGGAAAAACCGTCGATCCGGTAGCCTTGATGTCATTGGAATAAAAAGAAAAACGAAATGAGAACGTTAGCAATTTTAGGAAGTACGGGAAGCATTGGAAAACAGACACTTGAAGTGGTCGAAGAGCATCCCGACTTATTCGAAGTATATGCCATTACAGCCAACAGAAGCGCGGATTTGCTTATAGAACAAGCCCGTAAGTTCCGTCCTGAGGTAGTAGTTATTGCCGATGAAACCTGTTATCCTAAGGTGAAGGAAGCATTGGCAGACCTCCCTATTAAGGTATGGACCGGAGCCGACAGTTTGTGTCAGGTGGTTCAGGCCGAACCTATTGACATGGTTGTTACGGCTATGGTCGGTTTTGCCGGGTTACGTCCGACGGTAGCTGCCATCAAGGCGCATAAGGTGCTGGCATTGGCCAATAAGGAAACGTTGGTGGTTGCAGGCAAACTGATTATGGATCTTTGTAAAGAATATCAGGTGCCGATTCTGCCGGTGGATTCCGAGCATTCAGCCATCTTCCAGTGTCTGCAAGGCGAGGGAGAACCCGAGAAACTGATTATCACGGCATCGGGCGGCCCGTTCCGGACATTCACAATGGCGCAAATGCACGATGTTACGGCAGCACAGGCTTTGAAGCATCCTAATTGGGACATGGGTGCCAAGATTACCATCGATTCGGCTTCGATGATGAACAAAGGTTTTGAAGTGATTGAAGCCCGCTGGCTTTTCAATATGACGGTCGACAGGATTGAAGTTTCCGTCCATCCGCAGAGTATAGTCCATAGTATGGTGCAGTTCCCTGACGGTGCCATCAAGGCACAGCTGGGTGTGCCCGATATGAAAGTGCCGATAGCTTACGCCTTGAGTTATCCTAACCGTATGCCGAGTCATATCAATGGTAAACTCCGCATGTCCGATTATGCCAATCTGACGTTTGAGGCTCCCGATTTGCAGCGATTCCCGAACTTGCAGCTGGCTTTCGATGCGTTGGCCGAGGGCGGCGACCGTACCTGTGTGTTGAATGCTGCGAACGAAGTGACCAACGAAGCATTCCGTCGGGGGCAGTGTAAGTTCCTGCAGATGGCAGAAGTAAATGCCCAAACAATGCAGGCTATGCCGTTTGTATCCAACCCCTCGCTCGAGGATTATTTCGCCATCGATGCGGCAGCCCGTGTCAAGGCTCGCGAGATTCTGGGTCTTTCATAATTATTTTTTTACACATATTACGAATTAATGTTTTCTTCTGAATTCTGGTTTAAGACACTGGAGTTGCTGGTGAGCCTGTCAATTCTGGTGTTTATACACGAGTTGGGCCATTTCATGTGGGCCCGTATTTTCAAAGTCGGTGTCGAGAAATTCTATCTGTTCTTCGATGCATATCATTTTGCCTTGTTGCGTTGGAACAAAAAAGGGCTTCACCTGTTCGATGTGATACATTTCCCCTCTTTGGTTAATCCGAGCGATACCGAATATGGTATCGGCTGGGTACCGTTGGGCGGTTATTGCGCCATCGTGGGAATGGTCGATGAGACACACGATTCCTCGCATGCCGAATTTGATCGTGCCGATGCCGTTGTCAAGAAAGGGAAGTTCGCACAGTTTATGATTTTGGTAGGCGGTGTACTGAACAATATCCTGTTGGCTATACTGATTTATATCGGTATGAGCTGGCATTACGGCAAGGATATATTGGAACCTCAGAACGTGCCTTATGGCGTTGCATACAGCGAGCTGGCTAAAAGTATCGGCTTTCATGACGGAGATATCATTGTTGCTGTCGATGGCAAGGAAGTGCACGATTTCAATACCATCGCCACAGATCTGCTTTTAGGTAACGATGTTACCGTGGAACGGGACGGAAGGCAAGTTACGTTCGCCTTGCCCGATACATTAGGTACGCATTTCCTGACCAACAAGACGGATCTGGCCGATTTCTTCCGTTTCCGTATGCCGATGGTTATCGCTCAACTGCTCGATAACAGTGCTGCGGGGGCTGCCGGAATGGAGGTTGGCGATAGTATTGTGGCCATCGGAGATGTTCCTACGCCTTATGACTATCTGGTTCGCGAACAGTTGGCTGCGCATATCGGCGATACGGTCTGTGTCTCTTTCTACCGCGGAACTTCAGATCTTCTTGCGGCCAGAGTTTTCCTTGAAAACAAACAGACACCTTTAGGAATCGCAACGAAGAACCTCATTGGGCCGGAATGTCTGACTCATATCGAATATACTTTTTGGGAGGCTATTCCGGTCGGTTTCCAGAATGGTTGGAATATGCTTTATAACTATGTGCGTCAGTTCAAACTGGTGTTTACGAAAGAAGGAGCCCGCGAAGTGGGCGGATTCGGCACCATGGGCT
>JAGBQS010000181.1 GCA_017632695.1 Bacteroidales bacterium | reverse complement strand
GCTCATATCCATAGGCCACATCCGGCCAATAATGCATGTTAGCCTGACGATGTGCTTCTTCTGCAAAGTGAATCAATCCGTTTTCCAGATGGTAGTCTCCTTCCTGCGGATTTCCCATTTTAATCTGCACCATTCCCATAAACATTTCTGCACGGGACATCTGCAAATGATCATCCATACCGGCAGCCCGGTCCATGAGTTCGGTATAGACACGCAAAGCTTCGTCGTAGCGTCCGAGGCTTCTTAAATCACGGGCATACACGAACATCTGGTCCAGGTCGGTTGTATCCGCATAGGCCACATCGTGCAGAATCTGGTTAATACGGTTATTGTTCTGCTTCTGGCCCTGCATTCTGAGCAGGTCAATCTGGCGTGCAATGGAATTCTGAATCCGCTGGCGCTGGCGTCGCAACTCTTCCTCTGCGCCCTCAATCGCCTTCACATCGTTTTCCAACTGAGACTGCTGCTGAAACTGCTGTTCGAATTTGCCAATCAGATCAGCCTGCTCATAACGCTCGATAGCTTCTAAGAATCTGGCTTCTTTCACCAATCGCACGATGTCCTGTTCCTTTTCCGAAAGAGCGTTCATATCCAGCAAAAGGAAACGGTCTATGTAATTATCGATATTCTGCAGTTGGGTTTGGTATTCGCGCTCCAGTTTCTTCTTCCGTTTTTCGTATTCCTCCTTGGTTATTCTGTTTTTCTTATACTCGACGGTTATAGTTTTCCGGTCCTTCTCAAGCTGCTGATGCAGCTGTTTCTGAGCCTTGGCCAACAAATTGGCTCGGGCCTCGTTCAAGCGTTCGGTCTTAACCAGTACGATGTAAAACGGGTCTTCGCCTGTTGTGATATACCACTGATCTACCTCTTCCTGATTGAATATCTCAAACCCGTTTTTCTGAATCCGTCGCACATTGACCTTGCTGCCCGGCACCTGGTTTCGGAAATTAAGCTCAAACTCACCGTTCTTGCCTGAGATAACCGAACTGGCGTTGGCCACAACAATCTCAACGTTGGCCAAAGGTTTCCGCTGGTTCGGGCCCAGATATTCGTAAACTACGCCCTTCTGAGTGCATTGTCCCACACACACGGAAACACCCGTTGCCGAGAGCGCCACAACAGAAAATAGTATTTTATAAAACCGTATCATGTTCTTCATCATTTCCAGGGTTAGGGATTATTTTGATTAATCTGAAATTATTACAAGGTTACTATAAGGCTGTCCGAATGATTGACAACTCAAGGCTGGTCATCTTCCGCTTCGAACTGTTCGAGGGCAAAGTTTCCGTCGGGAGTCATGACCCCATAACTGAAGTGCTGAATCCAATCGCCCAAAATGGCCAAACGGGTCTGACTTGAAAGCATCAGATATAGCACGATGTGGCGATGCCCGAAAATAAAGTACGATGGAACCGGTTGCCCTGCGGTTTCCAATTCACGGATATATTGCTTGGTCCATACCACAAGGTGTTCCTTGTTCTCGCCCAGATAGTCCGGAAAGGTTCCGCCCGTCAGCCGGCTATGAGCCGACCACTTATGAGCGAAAGCCGTTGCCAGATCGGGGTGAATCCAACTGAACATCCGCTGGCACAGACGGCTGTGGAAGAATCCGTTCATGAACTTGAAGGCTTTGCTATCGTGCCCGAGACCGTCGCCGTGTGCAATATAGCAAAGTTTCCCTTGCAGATTGAGGGTTTCTCCGTGACGATGCACAATGGCTCCGGTCTCTTTTTCGATATAGCCGAAAATCCATATATCGTGATTGCCCGTGAACCAATGTACTTCGATTCCCGCATCGGTAAATTCGCCGAGTTTCCCCAAGAAACGGGTAAAACCCTTTGGGACGACATGCTTGTACTCAAACCAATAGTCTATAACGTCGCCTACAAGGAACAATGCCTTGCAGTCGGCCTTGATAGAGTCGAGGAAACGCACCACCCTTCGCTCATAATCAAGCGGATTTCCCAAAGTGGCGGCTCCGAGGTGCATATCGGAAATGAAGTACACTGATTGTCCCATATTATTCCGACTTGTCATTTACAGGAAACCCAGTTCCAGCTTGGCTTCTTCGGTCATCATATCCTGATTCCACTCGGGTTCGAAAACCAGTTCAACTTCACACGACGAAACCTCGCGCAGACCCTCAACCTTCATGCGAAGGTCCTCCATCAGGAAGTCTCCCTCCGGACACGAGGGCGCAGTCAGTGTCATTTTGATGTGCACATGACCGCCGTCCTGCACATCGATGGCATAAATCAAGCCCAGATCATAGATATTCACCGGAATCTCCGGATCGTAGACCAGCCGGCAAACGTCTACAACCTCTTTTTGTATCGTTAGAACTTCGTTTTCTGTCATTTTCGACTGTTTTTGGGTGCAAAGATATATTTTTTTTCAATAATTTGTCCATTTTACCCAAGAATTTATTAAATTTGCACCGTTTTTATATATAAATATAGAGAAAAAGCTAAAAAAACGATACACAAAAATGGAAATTGAACAGCAATTGGCAGCCGGTGTGGTTGCAGCCGTCAAGGCTTTGTACGATGTTGAGATTGCAGAAAAACAGGTGCAGGTCTCTCCTACCAGAAAGGAATTCGAGGGTCATCTGACCGTCATGGTTTTCCCATTCATGAAACAAACGGGCAAAAAGAATCCCGAGGAATTGGGTAATGAAATCGGACAGTGGCTTGTCGGCAACGAACCGCTTGTCGGCAAGTTCAACGTGGTAAAGGGATTCCTGAATCTGAGCATCAATGCATCGTCGTGGCTCGACAAACTCCAGACAATCTATAAGAACGGGAACTACGGACGCCAGCCGGTTACAGAGTCTTCTCCCCTGGTGATGATCGAGTACTCGTCGCCCAACACCAACAAGCCCCTGCATTTGGGCCATTTGCGAAACATCCTGCTCGGCTGGTCACTCAGCCAGATCATGGAAGCCTGCGGCAATAAGGTCGTAAAGACCAATATTGTGAACGACCGCGGCATCCACATCTGCAAATCGATGTTAGCCTGGCAGAAATGGTTTAACGGAGCCACGCCCGAAAGCGCCGGCAAAAAAGGCGATCACCTGATCGGCGACTGCTACGTAGCCTTCGACAAGCACTTCAAGGCCGAGGTCAGGGAAATTCTGGAAAACGATCCGGAGATTCAGCAGATTACCGATGCCGACCCTGAAAAGCAGGCCGAAGCACGCAAGGCTGCAGCCGAGGCCAAGAGCCCGCTGATGCAGGAAGCCCGCGCCATGCTGCGCAAATGGGAAGCTGCCGATCCCGAGGTTCGTGCTCTTTGGGCTAAGATGAACGAATGGGTTTATGCCGGCTTCGATGAGACCTACAAGATGATGGGCGTCGGCTTCGACAAGATCTACTACGAATCCAACACTTATCTGGAAGGCAAGGATCTGGTACTGGAAGGATTGAAGGACGGAAAGTTTTTCCGTAAGGAAGACGGTTCCGTTTGGGCCGACTTTACCAACGAAGGACTTGACCAGAAGCTGCTGCTTCGCAAGGACGGTACATCAGTTTACATGACACAGGATATCGGAACGGCCAAACTGCGTTACCAGGACTACCCGATCGACAAGATGATTTATGTGGTAGGCAACGAACAGAACTATCATTTCCAGGTTCTGTCGCTGCTGCTTGACCGTCTTGGGTTCAAGTGGGGCAAGGATCTGGTTCACTTCAGCTATGGCATGGTCGAACTTCCAAACGGCCGTATGAAGAGCCGCGAAGGTACCGTTGTTGATGCCGATGACCTGATGGCAGCCATGATCAACGATGCCAAGGAAGTCAGCTCTGAGCGTCTGCAGGATTTGTCCGAAGCTGACAAAGCTCAGGTTTACCGCATGATCGGCCTGGGTGCCTTGAAGTATTTCCTGCTGAAAGTCAACCCGGTCAACAACATGGTGTTCAACCCCGCCGAGAGTATCGACTTCAATGGCAATACGGGTCCGTTCATCCAATATACCCATGCCCGTATCAAATCGGTGTTGCGTAAAGCTGAGGCCAATGGTGACCGGATCAGCGCCGACAATCTTGACGGTGTGGAAGTTTCGGAGAAGGAACAGACCATCATCCAGAAACTGGTAGACTTCGAAGGTGTCGTACTTCGTGCCGGACGCGAATACAGCCCGGCACAGATTGCCAACTACGCCTACGATCTGGCAAAAGAGTACAATCAGTTCTACCACGACACCCCGATCATGAAGGAGGAAGATGTCCGTAAGCGCCAGCTCCGTCTGGTTCTTTCGGCCAGTGTGGCACGCGTCATCAAAACGGCTATGAGCCTGCTCGGCATCGAAGTTCCCGAAAGAATGTAATGAAATCCGTTCCATCCATATTATGCACTGAACAAAACATTATGCCAACAGAAGAACAGCAAAGAACCCTCGACACCCAACTTGCCGAAGCTGCGGCTATTGCCGAATACAGCGATGACAAGATCCAGCATTTGGAGTGGACGGAGCACATCCGCCGGCGTCCGGGCATGTACATCGGCAAGCAGGGCGACGGCAGTCACAACGACGATGGCATCTACATCCTTTTGAAAGAGGTCATCGATAACAGCATCGACGAATACGCCATGGGATTCGGCCGTCGCATTGATGTAAAGATCAACGAAACCGGTCACGTTTCCGTACGCGACTACGGCCGAGGCATTCCGTTGGGCAAACTGGACGCCTGTGTTTCGGAAATCAATACCGGCGGCAAATACGACAACTCGGTATTCAAGAAGTCGGTGGGCCTGAACGGTGTCGGTCTGAAGGCGGTCAATGCCCTTTCAACTTTCTTCCTGGCCCGCTCCTGCCGCGAAGGCGAGAAAAAAGAGATCATCTATGGAGCTGCCAAGAAGGTCGAAGAGCACGAAATCGAGCCGACCGACGAACCCAACGGCACCTATATTGAGTTCGAGCCGGACAATACGATCTTCCCGAATTTCAAGTTCCGCATGGAATTCGTCGAAACCATGCTGAGCAATTACAGCTATCTGAACACCGATCTGGTTCTGACCCTCAACGGCAAACGTTTTGTGAGCAAGAACGGATTGGCCGACCTGCTGAATGCCCGCATGGATTCAAACCCGCTCTACCAGCCCATTCACCTGAAAGGCGATGACATCGAGGTGGTGCTGACACACGGCAACAGCTACGGCGAAGAATATTACAGTTTTGTTAACGGACAATATACCAGCCTGGGAGGCACCCATCTGGCGGCCTTCAAGGAGAGTGCGGCACGTGTCATCAAGGAGTTCTTTGTTTCGAAGAACTTCGAATACAGCGACATCCGCAACGGTATGGTTGCGGCCATTTCCATTAAGGTTCAGGAACCGGTGTTCGAAG
>JAGBQS010000180.1 GCA_017632695.1 Bacteroidales bacterium | reverse complement strand
TTCTTGTAGTAGCCCAGCATCACGTTCACACCACGGGTCACAATCTCGCCGGGAATGTTCTGTGGATCGCTGCTCAGGATCTTCACCTCCATATTGTCGATGGCCCTTCCGCACGAACCGGCTGCGAAGGTGTGGTAGTCGGAATAGCTGATCAGCGGTGCACACTCCGTAGCACCGTAGCCCACCGTGATGGGGAAACCAATGGACATCAAGAAATGCTCCACCTCTTTCGACAGGGCTGCACCGCCCACGATCACCTCGTATGCCTCACCACCAAAAGCCTGATATACCTGCTGGCAGATGCGCTCCTTTACCTTCTTTGAGATCACGGGCATAGAGAGCAGCATGCGCATGCGTGGGGTCTGAATAACGGGGAACACCTTCTTGCGTATAATCTTCTCGATAATCAAGGGAACGGTAATCACCAACTTGGGCTTTACCTCTACGAACGCCTTGGCAATCAGGGTGGGAGAGGGCAGACGGTTCAGGAAGAACAGATGGCAACCGTTGCAGAAACCAAAGATGAACTCGATGGAGAGTCCGTACATGTGGGCCATGGGCAGAATGTCAAGCATCGAAGCGCCCGGCTTCACATAGTTGCCCAGTCGCTTCAAGCAGAAGTTCAGGTTGCCCCACAAAGCTCGGTAAGGCAGCATCACGCCTTTTGAGAAACCGGTGGTTCCGCTGGTATAGTTGAGCGTAGCCAGTGCTTCGGGGCTGTCCTCGGGCGTGTACTGAACTTCATCGGGCTGCATGGACTGGTCTTTCAGCACGCAAATGTCCTCGATGGGAAGAACGGCCAGCACCTGCGGAATCTGCTGGACATCGAGCTTGGCACGGATGTTAGGTCCGGCAAACAGCAGGCGCGATTCGCTGTGGTTCACGATGTTCTGAACCTGTTCGATCATAAAGTCGTTCAGGATAGGTACGGCAACGGCACCGTAGGTTACGGCCGCGAGGTAGGCAATGCCCCATCGGGCACTGTTGGGGCCGCAAATGGAGATGCGGTCGCCCCGTTTGATGCCTTTTTGCCGGAACATTTCGTGATAATGGCGGATGATGACGGCAATTTCGGCATACGTAAAGTCGTCGCCTTTATAGTCTGAAAGGGCGGTATGAGCCCAATGCTTTCTGATACTATCCTGCAGAAGTGTAATAAATTCCATTCTTTCTGATTTTTCGGGCGCAAAGTTAGTGCTTTTTTTGCATCACTATAGGGGTGCGCTCCTTTTTTAGGCTTCAAATGTGGCTTTTTGCAGCAAAAAAAGCGGAAATTGTTATTCCCGCTTGCAATTACTGGCCTCCGAATTCCATCAGGTAAGCCTTGATGAATCCGTCGATCTTGCCGTCCATCACACCGTTCACATCCGATGTCTGGTAGCCTGTACGGTGGTCCTTTACGCGACGGTCATCGAACACATACGAACGGATCTGTGAGCCCCATTCAATCTTTTTCTTGCCGGCCTCGATGGCAGCCTGCTTTTCGCGCTTGTGCTCCATCTCGATGTTGTAAATCTGCGATTTAAGCAACTGGAGAGCCATTTCACGGTTCTTGGGCTGATCGCGCGTAACGGTACAGCTTTGCAGCAGCTCTTTCTCCTCGCCGGTATAAGGGTCGGTGTACATGTAGCGTGCGCGGACACCCGATTCCACTTTATTTACGTTCTGTACGCCGGCACAGCCTGAACTGAAGGTATCCCAAGTCAGCTTGCCCGGATCAATCTGAACCTCGATGGTATCGTCGATCATAGGGAAGGCAAAGACGGATGCGAACGAGGTCATGCGCTTGCCCTGTGCATTGTAGGGGCTGACGCGTACCAGACGGTGCACGCCGTTTTCCGATTTGAGGTAACCGAAGGCATAGTCGCCCTCAATTTCCATCGTAACCGACTTGATGCCGGCATCATCGCCCTCCACCAGGTCCTGGATGTTTACCTTGTAGCCGTGATCTTCGGCATAGCGCATGTACAGGCGCTGCAGCTGCTGGGCCCAGTCGTTGGCCTCTGTTCCGCCGGCTCCTGCATTGATTTTCAGTACGCAGTTCATGTGGTCTTCCTCGCCCTGCAGCATGTTCTTCAGTTCAATGTCCTCGAACATGTTGAGGGTTTTCTGATACTGGGCGTCCACTTCCTCTTCGCTTACCAGTTCTTCCTTGTAGAACTCGAAAGCGTTGGCCAGTTCCTCCACTTCGGTGGAAATCTGGTTATAGGACTCAATCCATTGGCGGATACCCTTCACGATTTTCATCTGCTTCTCAGCAGCCTTCTGGTCGTCCCAAAAGCCGGGCACCTGGGTGCGAAGTTCCTCTTCCTCGAGCTGAATTTTCTTGTCCTCGATGTTGAGATATCTGTTCAAGTCAGCCAGTCGGTCCTGGGTGGCTTTGAGTTGTTCAATTGTAATCACAGACAGTCAGTTTTTGTGGTGATTAATGTCGAAATTTGTTGTAAATTGCCGCAAAGATACTATTTTTTTTCGTAAAATGCAAAAAATATGCCCCGATATATTGTTTTTTATAAAAAATGACCTATCTTTGCGCCCGAATTTATGAAGTATGACAAGTAATGTGAGCATTTCCGATGCTGCTATCAGCCTTTTGAAGCAGATGATCGCGATTCCTTCAACGAGTCGTGAGGAGCAGGCTGTGGCCGATTTTCTCGAAAGCTATATGCGTCGGGAGAGTTCGGCCGAAGTGCATCGCAGCGGTAACAATCTGTGGATGGTGGCAAAGGGTTACGATGCCGCTCGTCGCACGTTGCTCATCAATGCCCATATTGATACGGTAAAGCCGGTTCCGTCGTGGACCTTCCAGCCGTTTGAGGCTACCGAGAAAGGCGACCGCATCTACGGCCTGGGTGCCAACGACGACGGTGCCTCGCTTGTATCGCTCATGCATACTTTTCTGGCACTCGAACAGGAGCCGTTACCCTACAACCTTGTTTTCCTGGCCTCGTGCGAGGAGGAGGTTTCGGGCAAGAACGGTATTGCTGCCGCCTTGCCTTTGCTGCCGCACATCGATGTGGCACTGGTGGGCGAACCGACGGGTATGAATCCGTCTGTGCCCGGTGGCGTGCGTGTGGCCATTGCCGAGAAGGGTCTGATGGTGATGGACGGTACCGCACACGGAAAGTCGGGCCACGCAGCCCGCAACGAAGGCATCAATGCCATTTATCTGGCACTGGAGGCTATCCAGAAGTTGCGCGACTATCGTTTTGAACGTGTGTCCGATACGTTGGGACCTGTCAAGGTTACCACCACCATCATACAGGGCGGAACAGGGCATAATGTCATCCCCGACAGCTGCTCGTTCGTTACCGATGTGCGTACCACCGATACCTACACCAATCAGGAGATTGTGGATCAGTTGCAGCAACTGGTTGCACCCGTGGAACTGGTTCCTCGCAGTGTACGATTGCAGTCATCGGGCATCGATGCCGGTCATCCTTTGCTCAAGGCCATCCTGAGTGTGGCTCCCGATGCCACTTTGTTCGGATCGCCCACACTGAGCGATCAGGCCCTGCTTTCGTGCCCGAGCCTGAAAATGGGACCAGGCGATTCGGCCCGTTCGCATACTGCCGATGAATTTATTGAAAAACAGGAAATCCGTGATGCCATTTCTCTCTACGTCCGGATTCTGAAGAATTTGCATTTGTAACCATGAATACAAAGAAGAAACTGAAAGACTATATCAAGAAGAGCGTCCGCAAGATCAAGCACCGTAAGGGTTACGGTGTGCATTCGCCTTTTGCGTACAGCATCATTACCGAGGTCATCGAAGAAAAGACGCCTTACTACGCCTATCAGCGTATGCGTAGGCTTTATCCGAAGGGCGGCGTCCTGTCGCTCAAGGTGGCTCAGCTGCTTTTCCGTCTGGCTAACCGTTTCCGGGTACGTACGGTGCTCGAGATTGGCTGCGACGGCGGCTATTCCATTCTGCCCCTGTTGCTGGTGGACAGTCGCAACAAGGTGATCTCGTTGGCCACACCGCAGCAGAAGGCGGCGTGCGAGCAGCATCTGATGCTTCTGCACGGCAGTCTGAATCGCGTCAGCTTTATCGGGAGCCTGGATCAGCTGCCCGACGGCTTTGTGCCCGATATGGTTATCATTAACGGCGATCCGTCCGGTCAGAATGCCAAGGATCTGCTGCAATGGCTGCTGAACCATACGCACGAGCACAGCCTGTTTATGGTGCGCGGAATCCCGCCCGGACATCAGCTCGAACCGTTGTGGGACGAGATCTGCGAGTGCGATCAGGTAGAGGTTACGATGGACCTTTTCGACTATGGTCTGGCTATCCGTCTGCCGAACTTCTTCAAGCAGCATTACGTGGTTTCGTTCTGACGGTACGGAAAACATCCAAACTTATGCATCGAAAATAATAATAACATAAAAAACTATAACTGAATATGTATTGGACCCTTGAATTGGCCACCAAGCTCGAAGATGCTCCCTGGCCAGCAACTCGTGAAGAACTGCTCGACTATGCCAACCGTAGTGGAGCCCCGTTGGAGGTAATTGAAAACTTGCAGGAAATGGAGGACGAAGGTGAGGTTTACGAATCCATCGAAGACCTTTGGCCTGACTACCCCAGCAAGGAAGACTTCTTCTTCAACGAAGAGGAATACTAAATAGCAAGCGATGCGGCCTGTGGGTTGCACCGCTTTGTTTTAATTGTTTCGCATTAGTGTGTTATTCGCATTAGTGTGTTTTGCATTAGTGCATTATTTAGCACAGAAACCTTAAAAGCTCCATCAATGAAACGCTATTTCCCTTTATTTCTTTCGGCCCTGTTGCTGGGTGCCGCAGTTCCCTTTGTTTCGTGTACGTCCAACCATTCTAAGGACACCCGACAGTCGCTCATCGTGCCGCAGGCTCCGGATTATGCCGATCCGACCCTATGGATAACTGCCGACGGCGATGAAGCCGGTACCGGTGCGGATGTGTTCTATGTTGTTTCGACCTGGGAGAAGGACTGGCAGGATGCCAATGGCCGTCTGAGCCACTATGCGGATGTGTGGAACCCGAAGCATCGCGAACACATGGCAATAGAAATCAATAAGGCTGCTGCCTATATGTCGGTCGGCAACCGTTTCTATGCGCCTTATTACCGGCACGCTACCATCGAGGCCTTCATGATGCATAATGAGGACAGTACCTACAACCGTACCCGGCTGGCTATGCAGGATGTCTGCACGGCCTTCGACCAGTTCCTGACACAGCGCGATCCGTCCCGTCCGCTTATCATTGCGGGTTTCAGTCAGGGCGGCCTGGCTGTTGTGGAACTGCTGAAACACATGTCCGACGCGACTTACCGGCAGCTGGTTGCCGCCTATGTGCTGGGTTATAAGATTACGCCCGAGGACACGCTGCAGACCCGTCATATCCGTGCAGCACAGGGCGCTTCTGATACGGGTGTCACTATCTGCTACAATACGGTGAAGGATGTGAAGTACATTCAGCCTGTCATTGCCGCCACCTGCATGGGCATCAACCCCGTAAACTGGCGTACCGATGCCACTCCTGCCAC
>JAGBQS010000179.1 GCA_017632695.1 Bacteroidales bacterium | reverse complement strand
TGGACTACTACACCAAGGTAGTCAAAGTGTAATGATAAAGGAACCGCCGTATGCGGAACCGCACGTACGGTGGTGTGAGAGGTCGGAAAATGACAGTAGGAGGAAAACAACCTACGTCATTTTCCTCCTACTCGATTTTACTCGAACCGGAGTTTAAATTATATAATGTCTTCCTCTTTCGGCGTCCGGTATATCAGAACTTAAACGTATAACCTGCCGAAATGATGTGGCGGTTGCTTTCGTTATCGTCGTTGTTATAAAGCGCCTGATAGATGTATTTCAGGTCGAACGACTGACTTTTGCTCAGTCTGATTTCCGTGCCGGCTGCGTATCGGATTTTTTCGAGACCGGCCGAAACGCTGGTTTCGGCATTCAGGTACGGACGCCATGTTGAGGTCAGCTTATATTTCAGTTGCAGACGGTTACGCCAGACGTTCTTGCTTTTGCTCGAAAAAGTCTTCTCGTCGGCTTCCGATCCGTCGGCGGTATAGTATCGCTGCACGGTTTTCTCCGGACGATAGGTGTACTGCCAGCGTTCACGGAGCGAGATGTTCAGGTCGCCGAACGACTTGGAAGCGGTAAGCGTAAGGTTTGTACGGTGGCGCAGACCCCAATAGTCGGCATATTTCTTGCCGCTATTGTTCACCTTGTGGCGGTGGTCATCGAGCAATGAATAGCCGGCCGAAGCCTTCAGCCAGTCGTTGATCCTGTACGAGGCATCGAGACCAAGACTCCAGCGGTCGGAGGACTTCAGTTCATTGCGGCTGCGGTATTCCAGTCCGGCATCAAGGCTCCAGCGCTTGTTGATTTTCTTTTCGAGGTTCACTTCGCCCCACATGCCGAAGTCATCGCCTTCGGCCATCAGAGGCATGCTGACGGCGGCCAGCAGAAGGGCGGCCAGAATCTTACATGTCTTCATACTGTGTTTTTTTAATTTTTGTTTGGTGATCTACGTCGTTGCGGCCTTTGTCGTCGGCCACATAGGTGATTTTCAGCATGGCCATATCGCGCAGGAAGTCGATGCCGCCTACCTGAACATCGAGCACCTTGATGCCCAGACGCTGTTCCAGATCGGCAATCAGTTCGGCGCGTTTTTCGGGTTTAACCAGTTCTATGCGGTCGTACTGGATGAGTTTGGTAGTTTCGACCTTCAGGATCTGCTCGAAGATGACGATGGCGGCAATGGTGATGGCATCGATAACCAGCAGCTCGGGCAGGGGAGTGCCGGACAGGGTTTCGTTGTTATCAAGGCCCGATGCAGCAGCCATGGCGTGTACCACCGAGAGGCATACAACCACAAAGAGGTAGGTCATTTCGCGTACAGGCATGGTATCGGTACGGTAGCGCATGATGCTGAAGATACCGAACAGACCGAGACCCACACCCATGGTGGCCTTGCCGCGGTCCATACCCATCATGAGGTAAACCAGGAAGTAAATGGCTACCGATATGATGATGAAGGTGAAGTAGAAGTCGCGCCTACGGCTTTTCCGGAAGTACAGGAACTGTACGATACTCCAGTTGACAATCAGGCAGACAAAGAATCTTAACAGGGTGTCGCCGAATCCGGCAGAGAACCATTCTTGCATAGTTTCCATATTCGGAATGTTAGTTTTACGGTGTTGTTATGTGAAAATTATTAAGTTTGCTGAATCAGTGTCGGGGCTGGCCGACAATCTTATCGATTTCGATGAGTTTGCGCTTGAAACGGTTGACGGGCAGTTCCGGATTGGTCATGGCCGATCCCATGCAGTACTTGGAGAATCCGTGCGGATGGATGTGCAGCTGGCGGAGCATCTCCAGAACGGGCGAGAAGACCAGTCCGTCGCGTTTCAGCTCGATGATTACCAGCGGGCCCATGTCGCGGGTCTGTCCGCTTATCAGGTTGTTGAACTGCAGACGGCTGTCGATGGTAAGGCGTTCTGTCTTGGCTCGGTTCACCAGTGTGATGCGGCAGAAGTTGTTGTTGATGGTAGGCATCAGCGTGCCGGCATCATAGCGCAGGTGACGGGTCAGAAAGGCCAGTTTGTCGGGGTCATGCAGGTCCATGTCCAGCACTTCCATGCGTTTCTTCTTGGTGCGTCCGTGGTTGTTTTTGGTTTTCACCTCCATAAACTGCAGGTTAGAGCTTACATAGGTGCGGAAACGCAGTTTCTGACGGTTGGTATGTCCCCATTGGTGCTGGTTGTACATGTCGAATCGGTCGGTATCGAAGTATGTGGTATCGTACTCCATGATGTGCTTTCCGCCGATTTCCTGTACATAGTAGTCATCGCCTGCCATTTCCAGCAGGCGCATCAGTTTCTCCGTATTGGTTACAAACTTGGTGTCGGTGCGGTTCATCAGTTTCACACTGCTCATCTCTTCGAGGGTGATGGGTGCAAAACCGGACAGCAGTTCTTCTATCGTATATCCCATATCTGTAGTTTATCGGGTCAGAGCCACCCGGCTTTTGCCTTCATTCCGGACAATGACGATCCCGTTTGCCTGACTGTTACTGACGGGCTGACCGGCCAGATTGTAGTATGAGGCATCCTGGCTGCTGTCGGAATTTACGGCCTCGATGTCCGAAACGTTGATTTCCGTATCGGCAGTATTAAAGTTCTGTGTGCCTCCGCTGTAGGTAATGGTGCCTGCAGTGCGGATGGCGTTGCCTCCGTAGTTGCTGATGGTGAGTGTGCCGTCCAGCATGTAGAAGTTACCTGAGTCTTCCTCTTCGTGGTCGGTAGTGGTGCCGGTCGAAACGGTTCCGTCGAGCTCACACTGGATACCGTCGTCGGCCACTCCGCTGATGGATACCGTACCGCTTTCCATCAGGAAATATTCCTTGCAATGGATGCCGTCCTTCACCGCCGACGTAATCTTCAGGGTCAGGTTCTTGATTTCGCAGTATTCTTTACTGTAAATGGCGTGAGCCGAATTGCCGATAACGTTCAGCGTGCCCTTGCCTTTCAGTTTGGTATGACCCTTCACGTGGATGCAGCCTTTGTAGGTCTCGTTGGCACCGTCGGTCAGCTTGTTTGTGGTACTTTTCTTGACGCTGATGGCCACGCGCTTGCCGTTCTGTATATTCAAGGCAGGTCCCGAAGGGTTGGTGAGGGTGAGCCCGTTCAGGTCCACCTCGCATTTGTACGAACCTTCTAAGTAGAACTCGCCGTTGGTCGATGTTCCGCTCAGGATGTAGATAATCTCGCCGTCCGGATTATCGACCGTTGCGTTTATACCGGTAAAGCTGTCGCTTTGCGTAATCTTTACGTGCGACGATGTGCCGGATGTTACGCTGACGTATTGCGAGATGTTACTGGCTACGGATACGCTGGCCGATGTGCCGTTATAGGTTACAACAACCGTATTTTTGTCGATGGCCTGACACAGGGAGACAAGCAGCAGAAGGACAGTTGTAAAGATGGTTCGTTTCATAAAAGGCTTGTATAAGTTTGTAATCAGTTGATTAAAAATGTCATATTTAGAACGCAAAGATAGGACAAATATTTCGAATCCCGAAAAAAAAGCCCCATTTTTAAGCGTTTTTAATACAAATCTCATTCTTTTGTGCCGAATTTTAACGTATTCTCACAGCTGATCAGTCCGTTTTTTCAAGAATTGGTGTGTCGGAGTTTTTTATTAATTTCTCGTGGGAACGTATTATTATACTGATGCAACAGATTGTGGGATACACAAATTAAAGGAGGCTCGTACGGGCCTCCTTTATTGTCAGGAATCAGGTTGAAAAGAACCTGAAGTATGGTGCTTAGTCAAACTCCTGCCAGCTCTTGATCTGCAGGTCGCTCAGCTGTTTTTCGCAGAAAGCTTCGATGAAGGCTGAGGCGAGACGGGCATTGGTGATGAGCGGGATGTTATGGTCGATGGCACCGCGACGAATCTTATAACCGTTGGTCAGCTCGCGCTTCGAGTGGTTCTTAGGAATGTTGACGATGAGGTCGAAGCGGTGATCGTGAATCATATCCATGATGTTCTCGCGCGAAGAGTGATCCTCGTCAGGCCACGAAACCACGGTAGCCTTGGCGCCATTGTCGTTCAGGTAGTTGGCTGTTCCCTCCGAGGCATAGACCGTATAGCCGGCCTTGACAAGTGCCTTGGCGGCATCAAGCAGCGAAGCCTTCTCTTTGGCACTGCCCGACGAAAGCATGATTCCCTTGTCCTTCGACGGAATCTTGTAGCCGGTAGCAATCATGGCATCCAGGAGTGCCTCCTCGTAGCTGTCGCCGATGCAGCCTACTTCGCCGGTCGAACTCATGTCGACACCCAGAACAGGATCGGCATTCTGCAAGCGTGCAAACGAGAACTGAGAAGCCTTGACACCGATGCGGTCAATGTCGAAAGCCGACTTGTCGGGTTTCTGGTAAGGGGCATCGAGCATGATGCGGGTGGCAGTTTCGATGAGGTTGCGCTTGAGCACCTTGCTGACAAACGGGAACGAACGCGAAGCACGCAGGTTGCATTCGATTACCTTGACTGTGCGACCCTTGGCCAGATACTGGATGTTGAACGGTCCGGAGATGTTCA